>JAEXEM010000322.1 GCA_023401045.1 Actinomycetes bacterium | reverse complement strand
GGGGGGGGGGGGGGGGGGGGCGCCCGCCCCCCCCCCCCGGCCGGACCGGGTCAGAAGTCGTACTTCTTGGCCTCGTCGACGTCGGCGGCGATGCCGGCGTCCCCGACGAAGACGTTGTCGTAGCCGTCGAGCTTGCGCAGCGAGGTGTAGCCCTCGATGCCGAGGTCGGTGCCCTCCTCGATCGTGCCGCCCTCGGCGAGGATGCGGGCGATCTCGAGCTGGGCCTCACCGGCGAGCGCCGGGTCCCAGAAGAAGATCTTGTCGATCGAGCCGTTGGCCAGGTACTTGGCGGCGGCCGAGGGGATGGAGGTGCCCATGTTGCACACCGAGTCCTCGAGGCCGGCCTCCTCGATCGCGCGCGCGATGCCGGGGACGTCGTTGCCGGCGGAGCCCTGGAAGCCCTTGATGTCGGGGTACTTCGCGAGGATCTCCTTGGCCTTCTCGTAGGCCGCGGTCTCGTTGTCCGTCGACTCGATCGGGGTCTCGAGGCGGGTCATGCCCGGGAAGTTCTCGAGCTGGTAGTCGTACGCGGCCTCGACCCACTCCATGTGCGTCTTGGCGGTGAGGCCACCGACGAACTGGACGTAGCCGCCCTCGCCGCCCATGCAGTCCCCGAGGTTCGTCATGATGTCGACGCCGTAGTCGGCGTTGTCGAACGCCTCGATGTCGATGTCGACGTTCTTGATGCCCGTGGCCTCGTGCGCGACGACGATGATGCCCTGTGCGCGCGCCTGCTCGAGGACGGCGGACAGCGCCTCGGGCGAGTTGGGGACGACCGTGATCGCGGTGGGCTTCTGCGCGATGAGGTCCTGGATGATCTGGATCTGCTTCTCGGGGCTGACGTCGTCGCCGCCCTCGGTGCGGGTGTCGATGCCGAGGCGCTCGCCGTAGGCGAGGACGCCCTCCTCCATCCGGTCGAACCAGGCGATGCCCTTGACCTTGACGACGGTCACCATCGTCTGGCCGTCGGACGAGCCGCCGCTGCCGCCGGTGGACCCGCTGCTCGCGGAGCCGTCGTTGACCGAGCCGCAGGCGGTGAGCAGCAGTGCCGCCGCCAGTCCCGACGCGGCCATGGCCGCCTTGCGCGTGTGCCTCATTGCGTCACTCCCTGTGATCGTGCGTCCGAACGCCTGTGTTCGTGCAGTCCGTCGGTCGCTCTGCACGATTCGATGCTGAATCTGCGCGACCTCTCGCGGGACTGCGCACACAGTAGGCCTGACTTGCACGACTGTCCAGCGAACTGTGCAGAGAAGTGCGTGAATCAGTGCGCACACGTGCGCGCAAACGTGCAAGGAGTGCTGCTAGTGTGACGCCGACAACTCACGGGAGAGGTGGAGTGCCATGACGCGACGCCAGGAGATCGCCGCGCTCGTGGCCGAGCAGGGCTTCCAGAGCGTGGCCGCCCTCGCCGCACGGTTCCGGGTCGACAGCTCCACCATCCGCCGCGACCTCGACCGGCTCGCCGCCGACGGCGCCGTCGTGCGCACCCACGGCGGTGCGGCCGCCGTCGCCGGCACCTCACCGACGGCCGAGGCCCCGGTGCGGCACGCCCCGCCCGCCGACCCGCACCTCGCCGAGAAGCGCGCCATCGGCGCCGCCATGGCCGAGCGCATCCTCGAGGGGCAGACCGTCCTGCTCGACGGCGGCACGACGTGCCTCGAGGTGGCCCGCCACCTCGACCACGCGAGGCTCACCGTCGTCACCCACGACCTGCGCGTCGGGCTCGAGATCGCCGGCAAGCCGCAGATCAACCTCGTCTTCATCGGCGGCGAGCTGCTGCCGACGCACACCTCGATGTGGGGCCCGACGTCCGTCCAGCAGGTCGAGCACCTGCGGGTCAACGTCGCCGTCTTCGGGGCCGGCACCGTCATGGACGACGGCATCTACGCGAGCACGAGCTACTCCATCGAGCTCAAGCGCAAGATGCGCTCGATCGCCTCCGAGGCGTTCTTCGTCGCCGACAGCTCGAAGTTCGGCCGGGAGGCCCTCTTCCGTGTCTTCGGCTTCGAGGACTTCACCGCCGGCATCACCGACGCGACGCTCGACCCGATCCGCGCCGCGCGGTTCCCCATCCCGCTCATCCGGGCGACGGTCACGGGCTGAGCCACTCGGGCCCGCGCGACGCACGCGCAGGCGCCGCAACCGCACGGACCGGTCGGTCCCGCGCCCCGGTCGCTGCCCGAGCGGTGTCGGTGGGCGGCGGGACGATGGCCTCACCGCCGCCGGCGACGGGTCGGCGGCTCGGCAGCAGGGGGCTGCGATGGAGTTCAGGCTGGAGCTCGTCATCCTCCCGGTGAGCGACGTCGACCGGGCCAAGGCGTTCTACGCGGACCGGCTGGGGTTCGTCGTCGACCACGACCAGCGCGTGAGCGACGACCTGCGGTTCGTCCAGCTGACGGCGCCGGGGTCGGCGTGCTCGATCGCCGTCGGCCAGGGACTCACCGACGCCGCGCCCGGGTCGGTCCACGGGCTGCAGGTCGTCGTCGACGACGCCGACGCGGCCTACGAGTTCCTCGTCGCGCACGGGGTCGACGCCCCGCCCGTGCAGGACCTCGCCTGGGGACGGTTCACCGGGTTCACCGACCCGGATGGCAACCGGTGGGCGGTGCAGCAGCTCCCGCCGCGGTAGCCCCGGGCCGTCGACGTCCCCGCCCGGCGCGGTGCTCGGTCCGCCGCGCTCGGCGTCGGTGCTCGGCGTCGGTGTCCGAGGGCGGGCCTCGACGCTCGGAGGTCGTCCGCGCGTCGTCGTCCGCGGGGGACGAGCAGACCGGTGAGAGCCACCGTCCCGTGTCAGAACAGCGTGAGCTCGTCCTCGACGGGACCCCGCTCCGCGGGGGCGTCCGGCGCCATGACGGCCGGGACGTCGACCTCGTCCCACGGTGCGACGGGTGCGTCGGCCGGCCGGGTGGGCAGCGCCCCGGGGGGCGGCCCACCGGCGGCGCCGCGACCGTCCGACGCACCGACGAGCGCCTCGGTGGCTCCCGCGAGGACGCGCGCTGCGAGCCACTGCAGCGAGTGCATCTCGACCTCGGCGAGCGCGTCGTGCAGCGCCCGCGGGTCGAGGGGCAGCAGGCCGGGACCGGCGCCTGCCGTGAGGTCGAGCTCGAGGTCGAGGTCCGTGCGCATCGTCATGAGCTCGACGTTCTGCCAGAACCGGGCCCGCCCCTCGGGGTCGGCGAGCTTGCCGACGCAGGCCTTGCCGAGGACCTCGGCGACGCGTGCGCCGCCGTTGGTGTCGACGTCCGCGAACGCCGCCTCGACGGAGCCGAACGCGTTGAGCAGCGCGACCCCGGTCTTCTCCCCGATGCCGCGGATACCGGTGAGGTTGTCCGACGCGTCGCCGCGCATCGCGGCGTACTGCCGGTACTGCCACGGGTCGATCCCCGTGAGGATCCGCAGCCGCTCCGGGGTGAGCAGGGGTGAGGCCTCGACGCCGCCGTTGATGATCCGCAGCACCGACGTCGTCTCGTCCACCAGCGCGAACGCGTCCCGGTCGGAGGTGCACACGACCGTGTGCCAGCCGGCGCCCGTCGCCGTGGCCGCCGCCGACGCGAGCACGTCGTCCGCCTCGAGGCCCTCCGGGACCACGACGTGCAGCCCGGCGGAGGAGAAGACGTCGAGCGCGATCGCCAGCTGGGTGACGAGGTCGTCCGGCTTGGCGGCCCGGTGCGACTTGTAGTGCGGGTGCGCGGCCCTGCGGTGGTTGGTCGCCCCGTCGTCGAACCCGATGACGACGGCGTCCGCACCGACGCGGTCGACCGCACCGAGGACCTGCGACAGCGCACCCTTGACCGCCCACGTCGGGCGCCCGTCGCGGGTGCGCAGCTGCGACCCGGCGAGCGCGTGGAACGCACGGTGCAGCAGGGAGTTGCCGTCGACGGCCAGCAGGGTCTTCGTCATGGGTGTCGCGCGGCCGGTGCCGTCCGCGTCCTTTCTCGGGTGCGCCACCAGGGTAGGCGTTCGCGCCCACGGGCGGCCGCCCCCGCGGCGGCCCGGGGGACCGTCGTCGGGTCCGCCGGTTTCGTCCTTGACCGTCGCGCGGGGCCGTCCCTACCG
>JAEXEM010000278.1 GCA_023401045.1 Actinomycetes bacterium | reverse complement strand
CTCGACGGCCGCGCGTGCCTGTGCCGGGGTGGCCGGCGCCCCGTCGACGAGCAAGGGGGCGTCGGCCGGGACGTCCGGCAGCGTCGCGACGCGCGCGACCGGACCGATGACGGCCCGCCGTCCGACTCCCACGCCGTGCAGCACGCGGCCGGCGAGTGCGCCGGGCGTCGGCGTGCTCATGTCGCCGCCACCGTCTCGTCGGGGGCGTCGAGGTCGGTCGCGAGCAGGGCGACGAGGTCGTCGAGGACACGCTCGGCGTCCGGCCCCTCGGCGGTGAGCGTCACCTCCTCGCCGTGCGGCACCGCGAGCGACATGACGAGGAGGATGCTCGACGCGTCGACCGGCTGGCCGCCGGGCCGGGCGATGGTGACCGGGACCCCGGCAGCGGCGACGGCCTGGGTGAAGAGCATCGCGGGTCGCGCGTGCAGCCCGACGCGCGAGGCGACGGCGACGGTGCGCTCAGCCATGGGTGACCTCCTCGGTGGGTGGGACGGGACGGACCGGGCGGTTCATGCGGACGCCGTCACGAGGTCGGGGTCGCGCTGCTCCTCGGCGGCGCGCTGCGCCGCGACGGCCGGGTCGTGGGCGATCGTCTTGAGGAGCACGACGATCGCTGCCGTGACGAGCGTCCCGACGACGACCGCGAGGAGGAACAGCAGCGGGTTGCCGATGAGCGGCAGCACCCAGATCCCGCCGTGCGGTGCGGTGAGCGTCGACCCGAACCCCATGACGAGCCCGCCGGTGACGGCCGAGCCGACGACCGAGGAGAGGATGACGCGCCACGGGTCGGCCGCGGCGAACGGGATGGCACCCTCGGAGATGAACGACGCCCCGAGCAGCCACGCCGCCTTGCCGTTCTCCTGCTCGGCGTGCGTGAACAACCGGGAGCGCACCGTCGAGGCGAGCGCCATGGCGAGCGGGGCGACCATGCCGGCGCCCATGACGGCGGCCATGATCCGGTACTGCGTCGCGTCCTGCGTGAGGCCCTCGGTCGCGAGCCCGGTGACGGCGAAGGTGTACGCGACCTTGTTGACCGGACCGCCGAGGTCGAAGCCCATCATCGCGCCGAGCAGCAGGCCGAGGAGCACCGCGCTGGCACCGGACAGCCCCTCGAGCCAGCTCGACAGGCCGTCCATCGCCGCGGCGATCGGGCGCCCGATGAGCACGAGGGTGACGACGCCGACGACGAGCGAGGACAGCAGCGGGATGACGACGACCGGCATGATCCCGCGCACCCCGCGCGGCACCTTCCAGCGGCTGATCCACAGCGCGACGAACCCGGCGAGGAACCCGGTGACGAGACCGCCGAGGAACCCGGCGCCGATGAGCACGGACGCGGCACCGCCGACGAAGCCCGGCACGAGACCGGGCCGGTCGGCGATGGCGTACGCGATGAACCCGGAGAGCACGGGCACGAGGAAGCCGAAGGCGAGCTGGCCGGTCTGCAGCAGCACGACCGACCAGTCCTGCAGCGACGCGGGGTCGAAGGAGGCGAGGACGGCGACGGGGTCGACCTGCGTGACCTCGATCGCGCCGTCGGCGCCGCCCCACGCGACGTTGGCGATCATGTAGGCGACGGCGATGAGGATCCCGCCGGCCGCGACGAACGGGATCATGTACGACACGCCCGTCATGAGCCACTGCCGCACCCGGGTGCCGACGCCGGCGTCCTTCTCGACCTTCGTCGCCGGCCCACCGGCGCCCGCGGCGGGCGCGGCGGCGGCCGGTCCACCCGCCCCGTCGTCCGCCGGCACGCCCTTCTCGACGGCCTCGACGGCCGCGGCGAGCACGCCCGGCGCGTCGTGCACGGCCTTCTGGACGCCCACGTCGACGAACGGCTTGCCGGCGAAGCGGTGCTTGTCCTTCACCTCGAGGTCCGCGGCGTAGATGACACCGTCGGCGGCGGCGATGACCTCCGGAGGCAGCGGGGTCGAGCCGACGGCGCCCTGCGTCTCGACCTGGACGTCGATGCCGGCGGCCTTCCCGGCCTGCTCGAGGGCCTCGGCGGCCATGTAGGTGTGCGCGATCCCTGTGGGGCACGACGACACGGCGACGAGCTTCATGGTGCGGTCACCTCCCGAGTGACGATGTCGGCCACGGCGGCCGCGTCGGGAGCCTCGAGCAACGACGTCCGGAAGGACTCGTGGACGAGCCGGCGCGCGAGCGCCGCGAGGATCTGCAGGTGGTCGGCGTCGCCGCCGGCGGGGGCGGCGATGAGGAAGACGAGGCGGGCCGGACCGTCCGGCGCACCCCAGTCGACGGGCGTCGCGAGCCGTCCGACGGCGAGGCTGGGCTCGACGACGTGCTCGGACCGGGCGTGCGGCAGACCGACGCCCCCGGGCATGCCGGTGGCCATCTGGGCCTCACGGGCGGCGACGTCGGCGGCGAACCCGTCGGCGTCCGTCACCCGGCCGGCCGCGACGAGCAGGTCGACGAGACGGCGGGTCACCTCGGTGCGGTCCGCGGCCTCGAGGTCGACGGCGACGAGGTCGGCGGTGGTGAGCGGGACAGTCGTGGTCACGTCAGCTCCTTGAGTGCCTGGTCCGGGTCGGGTGCCTCGACGACGCGCACGGCGTCGAGGTCGACGTGCTCGGGGGCGGGGGCCTCCGTCCCGGGCAGCAGCACCGCGGCCCGCCCCCAGGCCACGGCGGTGCGGAGCCGGTCCGGGGCGGGCCCGGCCGACGCGAGGTAGCCGGCGAGGGTGGAGTCCCCCGCGCCGACGGTCGACAGC
>JAEXEM010000244.1 GCA_023401045.1 Actinomycetes bacterium | reverse complement strand
CACGGCGCTCGCGCTGCGCCGGGCGCCCGTCGTCCCGGTCACCGCCGCGACGGTCGCCACCGAGACGTGCCTCGGCTCGCTGCTGGGTCTGCTGCTCGTGGGTGACCGGGCGCTGCCGGGCCGTGGGCCGCTCGCCGCCGTCGCGTTCGCGCTCGTGCTCGCCGGTGCCCTGACGGTCGCGCGGTTCGGTGCCGCGGACGCCCTGGTCGAGCCCGAGCCGGTCAGCGCGCACGGCTGACCTGCTCGTCGCGTGCCGCGGACCACGCACTGTGCAGCACGTCGTCCAGCCCGTACGACGCGCGCCACCCGAGGCGCGCGTGCGCGCGCTCGACCGCCGCGACGACGACCGCGGGGTCGCCCACGCGGCGCGGCAGCTCGTCGACCGGTCCCTGCCGGCCGTCGAGCACGCACAGCCTGTCGACCACCTGCCGCACCGAGACGCCGTGCCCCGTGCCGATGTTGAGCACCTCGGCCGTGGGTGGGCCGGCGGCCGAGGCGAGCGCGTGCAGCGCCGCGACGTGCGCCTCGGCGACGTCGCGGACGTCGACGAGGTCCCGCACGCACGTGCCGTCGGGCGTCGGGTAGTCGGTCCCGTTGATCTGGGGTGCCTCGCCACGGGCCAGGCGCCCCAGCACCGTGGTGACGAGGTTGGCCTCCTCGTCGTCGCGCAGCAGCGGCGTCCGCGCGCCGGCGACGTTGAAGTACCGCAGCGCGACGGACCGGACACCCGCAGCGGTGGCTCCCGCGACGAGCTCCTCGCAGCGCAGCTTCGTCTCGCCGTAGGGGCTCAGGGGCTGCGGCGGCGTGTCCTCGTCGACCAGCGGGACGTCCGGGGAACCGTAGACCGCGGCCGACGACGAGAGCACGAGCCGTCCCGTGCCCGCCGCGGCCATCGCGGCCAGCAGGTGCGCTGTGCCGACCACGTTCTGCTCGTGGTACCACGCGGGCCGCGCGACCGACTCGGCGACCTTCTTGCGGGCGGCGAGATGGACGACCGCGGTGACGCCCCAGCGCGCGAGCGCCTCGACGAGCACGGCGACGCAGTCGGGCCGCGACAGGTCGGTGCGCACGAGCGCGACACCGTCCGGTACCCGGTCCGCACGCCCCGTCGACAGGTCGTCGACGACCACCACGTCGTTCCCGCGCCCGACCAGTGCGTCCACGACGTGCCCCCCGATGTAGCCGGCTCCCCCGGTCACCAGCACGATCACGCGGGCGAGCGTACGGTCGGGTCGGGCCGTGCGGATCCTCCCCGAGGAGGACGTCCGTACGCTCATGGGATGAGCTGTCGGGCTCGTCCCAGGACGGCGTCGAGCCCCGTCGGAGGCACCCGGGACAGGTGGGCTCCCGGCTCAGGCGGGAGCGGCCGAGCAGTGTGACTCGGCGGTGGCAGCCACGCCGGCGGGCGAGGGCGGCACGTGCCGATCGGTCATCGCGCGCCCCGGAACCGGTCCGGGTCGCCGGCCCCGACGCGCACGACCTCCGGGGCCCCCGACGTCCAGTCGACGACGGTCGTCGGGGTGGTGCCGCGGTCGCCGGCGTCGACGACGGCGTCGAGCACGTCGTCGAGCTCCTCCTTGATCTGCCAGCCCTCGGTCATCGGCCAGTCGTGCCCGGGCATGAGCAGCGAGGACGAGAGCAGCGGCTCGCCCAGCTCGCGCAGGATCGCCGAGGTCACCGGGTCGTCGGGGATGCGGACGCCGACGGAGCGCTTCTTGTCGTGCGCGAGCCGGCGCGGCACCTCGGGCGTCGCGGGGAGGATGAACGTGTACGGCCCCGGCGTCGCGGACTTGATGGCACGGAACGCGCTGTTGTCGAGGTGGACGAGCTGCCCGAGCTGCGCGAAGTCGGCGCACACGAGCGTGAAGTGGTGCTTGTCGTCGAGGTGGCGGATGCGGCGGATCCGCTCGGCGCCGTCGTGGTTCCCCACCCGCGTGCCGAGGGCGTACATCGAGTCCGTCGGGTAGGCGATGACCGCGTCCTCGCGGAGCATCTGGACGACCTGCGCGACGGCCCTCGGCTGCGGGTCGGTCGGGTGCACGTCGAAGTAGCGGGCCATCGCACCAGCGTAGGTGCGGGCCCGGGCCGCCGCTCCGCTGTCGCACCCGGCGAAGCGGCGGGACGATCGACGTCGTGACGACCTCGATCGCGACCGCCCGCGGGCTGCGGCGCACCTACGGGTCGGGGGAGACCGCCGTGCACGCGCTCGCGGGGGTCGACCTCGACGTCGAGCGGGGCAGGCTGACCGCCACGATGGGCCCCTCGGGGTCCGGCAAGTCGACCCTCATGCACTGCCTCGCCGGGCTCGACCGGCCGACCGCGGGGACGGTCGTCGTCGACGGCGAGGAGGTCTCGGCGATGTCCGAGCGGCGCCTCACGCGGCTGCGCCGCGACCGCATCGGGTTCGTCTTCCAGGCGTACAACCTCATCCCGACCCTGACGGCGCTGGAGAACATCACGCTGCCGCTCGACATCGCCCGCCGCCGCGTCGACCGGGACCATCTCGACGCCGTCGTCACGGCCGTCGGTCTCGCGGACCGGTTGCACCACAAGCCCTCCGAGCTGTCCGGCGGGCAGCAGCAGCGCGTCGCGTGCGCGCGGGCGCTCGTCACCCGCCCCGCGGTGGTGTTCGCGGACGAGCCGACGGGCAACCTCGACTCGGGGTCCGCGCACGAGGTGCTGCAGTTCCTGCGGGACTCCGTCGACCGGCTCGGCCAGTCGGTCGTCATGGTGACGCACGACCCCACGGCCGCGTCCTACGCCGACCGCGTGCTCTTCCTCGCCGACGGGCAGATCGTCGGCGAGCTCACCGACCCGACGCCCGAGACCGTGCTCGAGCGCCTCGGCGGCGGCCTGCAGCGGCCCGGCCCGCCGGGCCGGCACGCCGGGCGGCACGTCGAGGGCCCCTGATGCTGCGGGTGACGCTGCGCGGCATCCGGGCGCACGCGGTCCGCTTCGCGCTGTCGGTGCTCGCGGTGGCGCTCGGCGTCGCGTTCGTCGCGGGGACGTTCTCGTTGCGGGAGATGCTCGCCGGGACGTTCCGGGGGATCGTCGACGCCTCCGCGCCTGCGGACGCGTACCTGCGTGGGGACCGCACCGTGGCGGGTGGGTCGGCGCCCGGTCAGGCGTCGCTCGGGGAGCAGCGCAGCCCCGTCGCGCTCGGCCTCGCCGACGAGGTCGCGCAGCTGCCCGGGGTGCGGCTCGCCCTGCCGGACCTCGCCGGGCCGATCGTCCTCGTCGGTTCCGACGGCACGGCCGTGCAGTCGACGCAGGCACCGTCGTTCGGGCTCGCGTACGACGCGCGCGACCCGTCCGTCGACCTCGTCGCCGGGCGCGCCCCGACGGGGGACGGGATCGCGCTCGAGTCCGCGACGCTCGCGGCGTCCGGTCTGCGGCTGGGCGACCGCACGCGTCTCGTCCTCGGTGAGGACGTGCGCGACGTCGAGGTCGTCGGCGAGGTGAAGGGGGGCGGTCCGCTCGCCGGGGCGACGCTCGTCTACCTGCCGGTGGACGTCGCGACCGCGGCGTACGCCCCGGACGGGACGGTGCCGACCATCGGCGTGTACGGCGACGGGCAGAGCGAGACGGCGCTCGTCGACGAGCTGCGTGCCGCGCTCCGGGACGGCCGGCTGCCGTCGGGAGCCGGCGCCGAGGCCGTCACCGGGGAGGCGCAGCGCGCCGGGACGCAGGCGCAGATCGACGAGATCCTCGGGTTCGTCACCGCGTTCCTCCTCGTCTTCGCCGTCGTGGCGCTGTTCGTCGGTGCCTTCCTCATCGCGAACACGTTCACGATGTCGGTGCGCCAGCGGGTGCGGGAGTTCGCGCTGCTGCGGGCGGTCGGGGCGTCGCCGGCACAGGTGTTCGGCGTGGTCGTCGGGCAGGCGGTCGTCGTCGGCCTCGTCGGGTCGGTGCTCGGTGTGCTCGGTGGGGTGGGGCTCGTCCAGGTGCTGCGGGTCGTGCTCGACCGGCTCGGGATGGAGCTCGTCGGGGACGTGCCGCTCGACGCGGTGACGGTGGCGCTGTGCCTCGTGCTGGGTGCTCTCGTCTCGGCGGTCGCGGCCGCCGTGCCGGCGCGGCGTGCGGCGCTGGTGCCGCCGGTCGAGGCGATGCGCGGGGACGTCGGCGTGCCGGAGCGGTCGCTGCGGCTGCGCGCCGTCCTCGGC
>JAEXEM010000212.1 GCA_023401045.1 Actinomycetes bacterium | reverse complement strand
GCTCGCGCCCGGTCACGGGCGGCCCGCGACGTCCAGCGCCTGCGGCAGCGTGAACGCCCCCGCGTAGAGGGCCTTGCCGACGATCGCGCCCTCGACGCCGTCGGCCACGAGCGCACGCAGCGCGCGGATGTCGTCGAGGCTCGAGATGCCGCCCGAGGCGACGACGGGCGCGCTCGTGCGGGCGCACACCTCGCGGAGCAGGTCGACGTTGGGGCCGCGCAGCGTGCCGTCCTTCGTCACGTCGGTGACGACGTAGCGCGAGCAGCCGGCGTCGTCGAGGCGCGCGAGCACCTCCCACAGGTCGCCGCCGTCCTTCGTCCAGCCGCGCGCGGCGAGGGTCGTCCCGCGGACGTCGAGGCCGACGGCGATCTGGTCGCCGTGCGAGGCGATGACCCGCGCGGTCCACTCCGGGTCCTCGAGCGCCGCGGTGCCGAGGTTGACGCGCGTCGCGCCGGTCGCCAGCGCGCGCTCGAGCGACTCGTCGTCGCGGATGCCGCCGGACAGCTCGACCTTGACGCCCTTGCCGGCGAGGTCCGCCGCGACCTTGCCGAGCAGCACGGCGTTGCTGCCACGCCCGAAGGCGGCGTCGAGGTCGACGAGGTGGATCCACTCCGCGCCCCCGGCGTACCAGTCGAGCGCCGCCGCGAGCGGGTCGCCGTAGGACGTCTCCGAGCCTGCCTCGCCCTGGACGAGGCGCACGGCCTGGCCGTTGGCGACGTCGACGGCGGGCAGCAGCTCGAGCCGGGGCTCACGCGTGGAAGTCATGGGTCCTCTCCGGATGGGTCCGCCCCGACGGGCGGTGGTGCTGGGGGTGCGCCGGCGTCAGCGCAGCTGGTCGACCCAGTGCTGCAGCAGCTGCGCACCGGCGTCGCCGGACTTCTCGGGGTGGAACTGCGTCGCCGACAGCGGCCCGTTCTCGACGGCGGCGACGAACCGCCCGCCGTGCTCGGACCACGTGACGCGCGGCGGCGCGAGCGGGTGCTCCCCCGCGGCCGGGGCGTCGAGCAGCGGGAAGGTCCGCGCGGCGTACGAGTGGACGAAGTAGAAGCGGGCGTCGTCGAGGCCGTCGAGGAGCACCGAGCCCTCGGGCACGTCGACCTCGGCCCAGCCCATGTGCGGCACGACCTCGGCCTCGAGACGGTCGACGACGCCGGGCCACTGCCCGAGCCCGTCGGTCCGCACGCCGTGCTCGACGCCCTCGTCGAACATCACCTGCATGCCGACGCAGATGCCGAGGACGGGGCGGCCGCCGGCGAGGCGCCTGTCGACGATCGTGTCGCCGCCGACGGCGCGCAGCCCGGCCATGCACGCGGCGAAGGCACCGACGCCCGGCACGACGAGACCGTCGGCCTCGAGGGCCGCGTGGGGGTCGGCGGTGAGGTCGACGTCGGCGCCGACCCTGGCCAGCGCGCGGACGGCCGACCGGACGTTGCCGAAGCCGTAGTCGAGGACGACGACACGGGGAGACACGGCGTCCACCCTACCCGCGCCCCGCGGACGCCCCGGGGGGGCGTCCGGCCGCCGGACGGACCATCGACGGGCGTCGCGGTCGTCAGCGCCGGTACGACGAGAGCATCCGCATCGCCTTCCAGCGCGAGATGCCGACGGACGTGACGCAGCCCTCGACCTGCGAGGCCGGCAGGTCCCCGAGCAGCAGCTCCTCGAGCACCTCCGGCGCACCGGAGAGCACGAGGCCGGCGGGCAGCTTCTTCTCCTTCGCGCCGGCCACCCACTGCGTCGCGGTGATCCTCCCCTCGCGCCGCACGAGCAGCACGACGGGCACCTGGTGCAGCAGCCGGGACACCGCACCGGCGGTCTCCTCGCCGGCGGCGGGGTCGCGCAGCACCGCGAGCGCCCCGACGGGCGACGGCACCGCGTCGACCTCGACCTTGGCGAGCGAGCACGCGGCCGCGAGCGCCTCGGGGACGGCGACCTGGGTGACGACGACCGCGACCGTCGGCGGCTCCTCCTGCGTGAGGCCCGACAGGTCGTCCGGGATCTCGATGCCGTCGAGCGGGTCGTCGCTCACAGCGCACCCTTCGTCGACGGCACGCCCTCGACGCGCGGGTCGAGCGCGACGGCCGCGCGCAGCGCCCGGGCGAGCGCCTTGAACTGCGCCTCGACGATGTGGTGCGGGTCGCGGCCCGCGAGCACGCGCACGTGCACGGTGAACGCCGCGTGGTGCGCGATCGACTCGAGGACGTGCGACGTGAGCGAGCCGGTGAAGTGCCCGCCGATGAGGTGGTACTCCTGCCCCGCGGGCTCGCCGGTGTGGACGAGGTACGGACGCCCGGACACGTCGACGACGGCCTGTGCGAGCGCCTCGTCGAGCGGGACGGTCGCGTCGCCGTAGCGCGAGATGCCGCGCTTGTCGCCGAGGGCCTCGCGCAGCGCCTGGCCGAGGACGATCGCGGTGTCCTCGACGGTGTGGTGCACGTCGATGTGCGTGTCACCCTTCGCCTCGACCGTGAGGTCGATGAGCGAGTGCTTGCCCAGCGCGGTGAGCATGTGGTCGTAGAACGGCACACCGGTGTCGATCCGGGTGCGTCCGGTGCCGTCGAGGTCGAGCTCGACGACGACGCTGGACTCGCTCGTCGTGCGCTCGACACGGGCCGTGCGGCGTGCCTCGCTCATCGTCCTGCCACCTCCACCAGGGCCGCCTTGAACGCGGCCGTCTCCGCCGGGGTGCCGACCGACACCCGCAGCCACCCGTCGGGGCCCGTGACCCGCACGAGCACCCCTCGGTCGAGCAGACCCTGCCAGACGGCCTCGCGGTCGTCGAACCGGCCGAAGAGGACGAAGTTCGCGTCCGAGTCGACGGCCTCGAAGCCGCCGTCGCGCAGCCAGGTGACGAGCGCGTCGCGCTCGTCCCGCAACGACCCGACCTGCGCCATGAGCTCGGGGGCGTGGCGCAGCGCGGCCCGGGCGACCGCCTGGGTCACCGCGGACAGGTGGTACGGCAGCCGGACGACGCGCAGCGCGTCGACGAGCTCGCGGGAGGCCGACAGGTAGCCGACGCGGGCACCGGCCAGGCCGAACGCCTTCGACATCGTGCGGGTGACCGCGAGGTTCGGGTGCTCGTCGAGCAGCTCGAGCGCCGACGGCACGCCGCTGCGGCGGAACTCCCCGTACGCCTCGTCGACGACGACGACGCAGCCCCCGGGCACGCGTGCCGCGGCGTCGAGCACGGCACGCACCGTGTCGAACGGCAGGGCGGTGCCGGTCGGGTTGTTGGGGCTGGGCAGCAGCACGACGCTCGGTGCGTGCTGCGCGACGGTCGCGCGGGCGTGCTCGGGGTCGAGCGTGAAGTCCGCCTCGCGGTGCCCGACGACCCACGCCGTCGAGGTGTCGCGCGCGTACTCGGGGTACATCGAGTAGGTCGGCGCGAAGGACAGCGCGGTGCGCCCGGGGCCACCGAAGGCCTGCAGCAGGTGGAGCATGACCTCGTTCGAGCCGTTCGCCACCCAGATCTGCTCGGGTGCGCGCAGCACACCCGCCTCGGCGACGAGGTACGCCGCGAGGTCGGCGCGCAGCGCGAGGAACTCCCGGTCCGGGTACCGGTTGAGGCCGCGGGTGGCGTCCGCGACGGCCGCCGCGACGTCGGCGACGACCTGCTCGGACGGCGCGTAGGGGTTCTCGTTGACGTTGAGGAGCACGGGCACGTCGAGCTGCGGAGCACCGTACGGCTCGATGCCGACGAGCTCGGGGCGCAGCGGCAGCGTGCCGGGCGACAGGTCGGGAGCGGCGGTCACCCCCCGAGTCTAGGGACCGGGACGGGCCGGCCCGTGGACCTGCTCGCCCAGCGGGCGCTGTCGGGAGCCGCACGTAGGCTGCCGGACGTGCCCACCGGAACCGTCGACCGAGCAACCCTGCGCGACCGTGCCGAGGAGGTCCTCCGGGCCCTCGTGGGGCGCGACGACGCCCGCCTCCACGAGGACCAGTGGCAGGCGATCGAGGCGCTCGTCGCGGACCGCCGTCGCGTGCTCGTCGTCCAGCGCACCGGGTGGGGCAAGTCGGCGGTGTACTTCGTCGCGACGGCGCTGCTGCGGCAGGGGGCGGCCGGGCCGGCGCGCGGCGCGACGATCATCGTCTCCCCGCTGCTCGCGCTCATGCGCAACCAGGTCGAGTCGGCGCGACGCGCCGGGATCGCGGCCGAGACGCTCAACTCCGCCAACCAGCAGGACTGGGACGACGTACACGCCCGCATCGCGGCCGGCGAGGTCGACGTCCTGCTCGTCTCCCCCGAACGGCTCAACAACCCCGGCTTCCGGGACGAGGTGCTCCCCCGGCTCGCGTCGGACGCCGGCCTCGTCGTCGTCGACGAGGCGCACTGCGTCTCGGACTGGGGGCACGACTTCCGGCCCGACTACCGGCGCATCCGCACGCTGCTCGCCGACCTGCCCGCGGGCGTGCCGGTGCTCGCGACGACCGCGACCGCGAACGCCCGCGTCACCGCCGACGTCGCCGAGCAGCTCGCCGTCGGCGACGAGGCGGACACGCTCGTGCTGCGCGGCACGCTCGACCGCCCGAGCCTGCGGCTGCAGGTGACGCGGCTGCCGGACGTCGCGACGCGGCTGGCGTGGCTCACCGCGACGCTGCCGACCCTCGAGGGCTCGGGGATCGTCTACTGCCTGACGATCGCCGCGGTCGAGCAGGTGACCGAGCACCTGCGCGCGGCAGGCCTCGACGTGCGGGCCTACACCGGGCAGACCGACCCCACCGAGCGCGAGCAGGCCGAGGCCGACCTGCTCGCCAACCGGGTCAAGGCGCTCGTCGCGACGTCCGCCCTCGGCATGGGCTACGACAAGCCCGACCTGCGGTTCGTCGTCCACGTCGGTGCGCCGTCCTCACCGATCTCGTACTACCAGCAGGTGGGCCGCGCCGGGCGTGCGACGGAACGGGCGGACGTCGTCCTCCTGCCGGGTCACGACGACGAGGCGATCTGGGAGTGGTTCGCCTCGACGGCGTTCCCGCCGGAGGACCAGGTGCGCGCGACGCTCGCGGCGCTCGACGCGCACGGCACGCTCTCGACGGCGGGCCTCGAGACGTTCGTGTCGCTGCGCCGCAGCCGCCTCGAGGGGATGCTCAAGGTTCTCGACGTCGACGGTGCCGTCCGTCGGGTGCGCGGCGGCTGGGAGTCGACCGGGCAGCCGTGGTCGTACGACGCCGAGCGGTACGCGCGCGTGACCACGGCCCGTCGGGCCGAGCAGCGCACGATGCTCGACTACGAGGCGACCGAGGGCTGCCGGATGGCGTTCCTGCGCGCCGCGCTCGACGACCCGGAGCTC
>JAEXEM010000171.1 GCA_023401045.1 Actinomycetes bacterium | reverse complement strand
GGTGATCTGCACATCGACGCCGAGGTCGGCGAACCGCTGCAGGTTGGCCTGGTAGTCGCCCGGCATGCTGGTGCCGAGGTGCGACTGGAAGCCCACGCAGTCGATCGGGACCCCGCGCGACCTGAAGTCACGGACCATGTTGTAGATGCCGGTGGACTTCGCGTTGATGCCGTCGGTGTTGTAGTCGTTGTAGCAGAGCTTGGCGCCCGGGTCGGCGGCGCGCGCGGCGCGGAACGCGGCCTCGATCCAGTCGTTGCCGGTGCGCTGGAGGTTGGAGTCGCGGCGGCTGCCGCGTCCGTCGTCGGCGAACGCCTCGTTGACGACGTCCCAGGCGTAGATCTTGCCGCGGTAGTGCGCCGCGACCTGGGTGACGTGGTTGATGAAGGCGTCCCGCAGGGTCTGCCCGGAGAGGTTCTGCATCCAGCCGGGCTGCTGCGCGTGCCAGCCGAGCGTGTGCCCGCGCACCCGCTTGCCCTTGCCGAGCGCGTAGTTGACGATCCGGTCGCCGTTGGTGAAGTTGAACTGGTTCCGGTTCGGCTCCGTGGCGTCCATCTTCATCTCGTTCTCGGCCGTGATCATGTCGAACTCACGGTCGACGATGCCCATGTAGGTGCCGTCGTTCATGCGGCCGGCCGCGATGGCGGTGCCGTAGTACCGCCCGCGTTCCGCGGCGGACTGGCCGAGCGTCGTGCCCGCCTGGGCGGGGCCGGCGAGGGCCACGGCGGCCGTGGCCACCAGCCCCGCGGTGGTGAGCAGGGACACCACCCGACGCACCCGGCGGAACCGGGGTGGGGTCGTGGTCATGTTGTCGCTTCCTCTCGGTGGTGGGTGGCGGGCGCGCGGCAGCGTCCCGCCCGGTCGGGTGGTGCGGTCGTGCGGGAGGGGTCCGGCGGACGCGGCGGGGACGGGTCAGGGCGTCGTGAGGTCGAAGCTGCGGACCGTCACCGCTCCGCCGAGCTGCGTCGTCGCGTGGTTGAAGAGGCCGAACCGGTAGCCCATGAAGAACTGCCAGTCGTTGTTGAGGGTGAAGGCCGGCCCGAGGGTGCGGAACGTCGTCCCGTCGGTGCTGTACGAGAACGTCGCCTGGCGGCCGGACCCGGGGCGGATGTCCGCCGACGCGCGCAGCCAGATCCGGCCGCCGCTCACCGCGGCGCTCGCCCGGTCGGTGCCCGTGCTCGTCGTCGCCCACGACGAGCTCATCGCCAGCCCGTCACGCATGACGACCCGCGTGCTGCCGTCGTTGCCCTTGACCACCCCGATCCAGGCGGACGACTGGCGCAGCATCGCCAGCCCGGCGCGGTCGCCGTTCGCCATCGTCGAGTAGTCGAGCTCGATGGTCGCCGTCGACGACGGCCCCTGGATGCGGTGCGTGAGGGTGTTGCGCGCGGCGTAGAGGTCGTCGGTGACGGTGGCCGTCTGCAGACGCAGCCCGTTGCCCACCGAGAACCGCGAGGTGTCGGGGTTGTGGTTCCACTCCCACCGCGGGCCGAGCCGGCTCCCGGTGAACGTGTCCCGGCCGGTCATCGGCTGCACGGTGCGGGTCGTGCTGATCGCCGGGCGGGGGTACGTCGTGCCCCAGCGGCCGTTGACGGTCTGCACGCTCGGCCAGCCGTCGGCCCAGGTGAGCGGCGCCAGCGTCGGCATCCGGCCGCCCGGGTAGGCGTCGGTGAACGCCATGTACCACCAGTCGCCGTTCTGCGTCTGGACGATGCCGCCCTGGTGCGGCACCCCGCCGCCGCTGATCGGCCCGGGCAGGTCGAGAAGCACCCGACGCTGCTCGTACGGGCCCCACGGGGAGCGCGAGCGCAGCACGTACTGCCCGTTGGCGGGCCGGGTGAGCCAGATGTAGTAGTAGCCGTCCTTCTTGTAGAAGCGCGCTCCCTCGAGCGTCCCGATGTCGGACGGCGTCTGGTACACCTGCTGCGCCCGGACCTGCTGGGTGCCGTCGGCGTCGAGCTGCGCGACGCTGATCGTGCCGTTGCCGTAGGCGACGTACATCGTGTCGTCGTCGTCGACGAGCAGGCCGGCGTCGTAGTAGCACTGGTTCATGCGGGCCTTCTTCGTCCACGTGCCGTCGACGGCCGAGGCGGTGTAGACGTAGGTCCGGTTGAACTCGGTGCAGCCGTACCAGTAGTACGTGCTGTTGCTCCTGCGGTACCCGAGCGTCGACGCCCAGATCCCCTTGACGTAGCGGTTGCCGCCGGTGAGGTCGTACTTCGTGTCGTCGAACTCCAGGCGCGGCACGGAGTGGCCCGCGTACTCCCAGTTGACGAGGTCGTACGAGCGCAGGATCGGAGCACCCGGCGAGTAGTGCATCGTCGAGGCGGAGTAGTAGTACGCGTCGCCGACGCGGATGATGTCGCCGTCGGCGAAGTCCTGCCACACCACCGGGTTGGTGAACGTGCCGGTCGACGGCGGCGGTGTGCCGGTGGGCGTGGGTGTCGGCGTCGGCGTCACACCGCCCACAGGGACGAGCTGCCACTGCTGGTTCGCCCCGCCCCACGCGCTGTACTGGACGATCTCGGCGTTGTCAGCGACCGAGGCGTTCTGCACCTCGAGCGCCTTGCCGGAGTTCCGGTTGACGAGCATGACGTGGCCGCCGTCGGTGTCCTGCAGCCGCCACTGCTGGTTCGCGCCGTTGTGGTCGGACCACTGGACGACCCGGGCCGCGTCCGCCGTGGACGCGCCCGACACGTCGAGCACCTTCCCGGAGAGCACGGACCGCACCCGGTAGTACCCGCCGCCGGAGTCGACGAGCGTCCACTGCTGGTTGGTGGTGGTGCCGCGCGTCCACTGCGTGAGGCGGGCACCGTCGCTCGTCGCGAAGTTGTAGACGTCGAGCGCCTTGCCGCTGTTGCGGTTGAGGAGGACGTACCAGGCGCTGGTGTCGATCGACGTCGAGCCGCCGTTGTCGCCACCGCCGTTGTTGCCGGCGTTGAGGGCGTTGAGCACCGCCGTGTACGCGGCCTTCTTGTTGCCCGAGGCGTCGAACAGCAACGGGTTGGCGCCCGTGCGCCAGGAGTCCGAGTCCCGCACGCCCCACACCGTGATGCCGGTGCACCGCGACACCGCGAGGCACGCCTCGGTGACCTGCCGGTACGCGTTGGCCTGGTTGGAGCCCTGCTGGATGTCGAGCTCGGTGATCTGCACATCGACGCCGAGGTCGGCGAACCGCTGCAGGTTGGCCTGGTAGTCGCCCGGCATGCTGGTGCCGAGGTGCGACTGGAAGCCCACGCAGTCGATCGGGACCCCGCGCGACCTGAAG
>JAEXEM010000165.1 GCA_023401045.1 Actinomycetes bacterium | reverse complement strand
GTCGACAGCGTCGCGGCGAGGTGCCCGCCGGCGGAGAACCCGAGGACGCCGACGCGGGTCGCGTCGACGTCGAGGCCGGTGCCGCCGGCGCGGATCCACGCGAGCGCCTCGCGGGCGGCGTCGAGCGGCTCCGGGTGCAGGCCGGTCGTCCGGCCGTGGTGCGTCACCGGGTAGCGCAGCACGACGGCGTGCATCCCGAGGTCGGCCAGCCACTGGGCGACCGGCTCGGCCTCGTGGTCGGCGTGCACCCAGTACCCGCCGCCGGGCAGCACGAGCACGGCCGGGCGGGGGCCGGGAGCCGAGGTGGGGACGAGCGTGACGCCGGCCGGGGCGCTCACAGCGCACCCGCCCGCACGGCGTCGACGCCCCGGTTCGCCAGCGCGTCGGCGCGCTCGTTGCCGGGGTCGCCCGCGTGCCCCTTGACCCACACCCACGTGACGTGGTGCCGCTGCACCTCGGTGTCGAGGGCCTGCCACAGCTCCTTGTTCTTCACGGGCTTCTTCTCACCGGTGAGCCAGCCGTTGCGCTTCCAGCCGGGCAGCCACTTCGTCAGCCCGTTCATCACGTACGTCGAGTCGACGTGCAGCGTGACGCGGCAGGGCCGGCGCAGGGCCCGCAGCCCCTCGATGACGGCGGTGAGCTCCATGCGGTTGTTCGTCGTCACCTGCTCGCCGCCGAAGAGCTCCTTCTCCTGGTCGCCGAAGCGCATCCAGGCACCCCAGCCACCGACCCCCGGGTTGCCCTTGCAGGCACCGTCGGTCCACATCTCCACCACGGGCAGGTCGTCGGTCTCGCTCACGCGGACACGGTACTGGCGCCCGTCACCACGTCAGCACCGAGGCCCGCCCGGAGGCGACGATCGCGGCGTCCCGCGTGACGAGCGTCGCGTTCTCCACGACGGCCTGCGCGACGAGCAGCCGGTCGAACGGGTCCCGGTGGGACGACTCGAGGCGGCCCGCGAGGAGCGCGTGCTCGGCGTCGACGGGCAGCGGCGAGGCCCCGATCTCCGCGACGCGCCGGGTCCAGGCGTCGACGAGGTCACCGGCGTCGAGCCGACCGAGCCGCTGCTTCGTCGCCACCTCCAGCGCCGAGACCGCGGAGACGAGCAGCTCGACCGTCGGGTCGGCGAGGCGGTCCCGCACGCCGCCCTCGACACGTGCCGGGTCCGCGAGCAGCCGGAGCAGGACGTGCGTGTCGAGGAGGTACGCCGTCACTCCCAGGCCGCCAGCTCGTCCTCGGGCAGCGGGTCGTCGAACGTGTCCGGGACCGTGAGGTGCATCGTCCCGAAGGTGCGCGGGCGGGCGGCGACGGGCACGAGGCGCACCGCAGGCCGCCCGGCCCGGGCGATGACGACCTCCTCGCCGCGCTCGGCGCGGGCGACGAGGTCGGACAGGCGCGCCTTGGCGTCCTGCACGTTCATCGTCGTCATGGCTCGACGGTACGCCCGTCGGCAGCCCCTGGTCCAGGTGACCTGGACCAGGGGCGAGGCTCAGGCGGTGGTGGTCGACAGCACCTGCTCGCGCACGACGCGGCGCAGCACCTTGCCGACCTGCGAGCGCGGCAGGTCCGGCACGACGACGACGCGACGCGGCAGCGCGTAGCGGGCCAGGCGGGTCTCGCACCACGCGCGCACGGCGGCGAGGTCGACGCCGGGGGCGTTCTCGTCGAGCACGACGGCCGCGACGACGCTCTCGCCGAGGTCGCCGGTCGGCACGCCGACGACGGCGACGTCCCGCACGCCCGGCATGCCGCGCAGGTGGTCCTCGACCTGCGAGGGGTACACCTTGAATCCGCCGGTGACGATCATCTCCTTCATGCGGTCGACGAGCACGACCATGCCGTCGTCGTCGACGCGCACGACGTCACCGGTGCGCAGCCAGCCGCCCTCGAGGAGCTGGTGCGCGGTCTCCTCGGGGCGCTTCCAGTAGCCCTGGAACACCTGCGGCCCCGAGACGAGCAGCTCGCCCTGCTCCCCGGGCGCGACCTCGCGCGTGGGGTCCTCCTGGTCGACGACGCGGATGCGCGTCGACGGGAACGGCAGGCCGAGCGCGCCGGGGCGGCGGTCGGTGCTCAGGGGGTTGCCGAGCGCGACGGGCGACGTCTCGGTCATCCCGTAGCCCTCGGCGACGATCCCGCCGGTCACCCGCTCCCAGCGCTCGGCGGTGGCACGCGGCAGGGCCATGGCCCCGCTGATCGAGTACCGGAACGACGTGATGTCCGCTCCCGTCTCCTCCGCGGCGGCGGCGAGCCGGTCGAGCATGGGCGGCACGGCGGGAAGGAAGGTGCCGGGGCGGCGCTTCTGCGCGGCGAGCACGCGTGCGGGGTCGAAGTTCGGCAGCACGACGAGCGTCGCGGCGATGCGGACGGCGTACGTGAGGCAGAGCGTGAGCCCGAACGCGTGGAAGAACGGCAGGACGCCGTAGACGACCTCGGTCGCGGGCCGGGCCTGCGTCCAGGTCTGGCCCTGCAGCGCGTTCGCGCCGAGGTTGCGGTGGGTGAGCACCGCCGCCTTCGGGGTTCCGGTGGTGCCGCCGGTGTACTGCAGCAGCGCGACGTCGGACGCCGTGGGCACGGCCGGCGCGGTGAGCGGCTCGGCGGCCCGCAGCAGCCGGTGCCAGTGCGGCACGGCGGCGGGCACGGGCCCGCGCATCGCGGCCCGCGTGGCACGCGCCTTCGCGATGGGCAGGCTCAGCGCCCACCGCGACGTGCGCGGCAGGTCGGCGGACAGGTCGACGGCCACGACGTGGCGCAGCTCGGTGCGGTCGCGGGCCTCGAGCACGCGCGGCACCGCCTGCTCCCAGACGACCGCGACGGTGGCGCCGGAGTCGGCGAGCTGGTGGGCGAGCTCCTCGGAGGTGTACGTCGGGTTGTGCTCGACGACGACTGCGCCGAGGCGCAGCACGGACCAGAACGCGACGAGGTGCGACGTGCAGTTCGGCAGGACGAGCGCGACGCGGTCCCCGGGCTGCACCCCGAGGTCGGTCAGGACGCGGGCGCCGCGCTCGACCTGGGCGGCGAGCTCGCGGTAGGTGGTGGCCCTCCCGAGGAAGTCGACGGCGACGTGGTCGGGGTGCTCGCGCACGGCGCGCTCGAGGAGGGCGGTGAGGGGCTCGTCAGGGATCTCGACGTCGCGCGGCACGCCGTGGGGCCACGCGGTGGGGAGGTCGGTGGTGTCGTCGAGTGAGGCTGAGGTCACGACCCAACGGTAACTTACGCATGCGTAGGTTACGTGTGCGTAGCCTGAGAGTTGTGCGCGGCCCGCCGAGCCGGGACGCCACCTGCGCGGACACCGTCGCGCGGGGGGTGGGACCATCGACGGGTGACCGACCCGACCGGCCGTCCCGCCCCGCCCGAGGTCCCCCGCGACCCCGTCCCGGTGCCTCCCGCCGTCGCCTCCGTCGCGGGCGGTCAGCGCGTCGAGGCGGTGTGGGTCAACCAGGTCGGCGGCGTCACCTTCCGCGTCGGCAGCGAGCGCTACGTCAAGTGGTCGGCCCACGGCACCCCGGGCGTCGACCTGGCCGCCGAGGCCGCCCGGCTCACCTGGGCGGGGCGCTTCACACCGGTCCCCCAGGTGCTCGACCAGGGCGCCGACGACGACGGGACGTGGCTCGTCACCGCGGCGATCCCCGCCCGCAGCGCGGTCGACGCACCGTGGCGCGACCGCCCGGAGGTCGCCGCGACGGCGATCGGCGCGGGCCTGCGGGCGCTGCACGACGCGCTGCCCGTCGGCGAGTGCCCCTTCGACTGGTCCGCCCGCTCGCGCGTCGCCCGCGCCCTCGAGCACCTCGACGCCGGTGACACGCCCGCGGGCTGGTCCCCCGAGCACGCAGGTCTCGGGGTCGAGGACGCGCGAGCCCGGCTGCTCGACGTCCCCGACCCCGACGTCCTCGTCGTCTGCCACGCCGACGCGTGCGCCCCCAACACGCTCCTCGCCGACGACGGCTCCTGGTCCGCGCACGTCGATCTCGGCCGGCTCGGCGTCGCCGACCGATGGGCCGACCTCGCGGTCGCCGCGTGGAGCACCGAGTGGAACTACGGCCCCGGGCACGTCGACCGCGTGTACGAGGCGTACGGCGTCGAGCCCGACCTCGAGCGGGTCGCGTACTACCGCCTGCTGTGGGACGCGACCTGATCCGACGGACCGGACCCTCCCGACGGGCCGCACCGTCCCGCCGGTCACCGGTGCAGGCCGCGGCACGCCCCGCACCGTCACGGCCCCGCGTGCGAGGATCGCCCGGTGCCCGACGCGACCCTGACCGACCGCCTGCCGACCGGTGACGCCGCGCACGACCCCGACGCGCTCTACGAGGCGTTCACCGCCTGGGCCGCCGACCAGGGCCTCACGCTCTACCCGCACCAGGAGGAGGCGCTCCTCGAGCTGGTGACGGGCAACCACGTCATCCTCTCGACGCCCACCGGGTCGGGGAAGTCGCTCGCGGGCGTCGCCGCGCACGCCGTCGCCCTCGCCCAGGGCCGCCGCTCGTACTACACCGCGCCCATCAAGGCACTCGTGAGCGAGAAGTTCTTCGCGCTCGTCGAGGTCTTCGGCTCGGCGAACGTCGGGATGATGACCGGCGACTCGTCGGTCAACGCCGGTGCGCCCATCGTGTGCTGCACCGCCGAGATCCTCGCCAACCAGGCGCTGCGCGACGGGCCGGACGCCGACGTCGGCCTCGTCGTCATGGACGAGTTCCACTACTACGCCGACCCGCAGCGCGGCTGGGCGTGGCAGGTGCCGCTGCTCGAGCTCACACGCACGCAGTTCCTCCTCATGTCGGCGACGCTCGGCGACGTCTCGTTCTTCGTCGAGGACCTCGCACGCCGTTCGGGCCGCGACGTGGCCGTCGTCGCGAACGCCGAGCGTCCCGTGCCGCTGACGTTCTCCTACTCCGTCGAGCCGCTGCACGAGCTGCTCGACGAGCTCGTGACGACCCGCCGGTCACCGGTGTACGTCGTGCACTTCACGCAGAAGGAGGCCGTCGAGCGGGCGCAGTCGCTGCTGTCGACGCCGCTGGCGAGCCGAGAGCAGCGCGACGCCATCGCCGCCGAGCTCGGCGGCTTCCGGTTCGGTCCCGGGTTCGGCAAGACCCTCTCCCGGCTGCTGCGCCACGGCGTCGGGGTGCACCACGCGGGCATGCTCCCCAAGTACCGCCGGGTCGTCGAGCGGCTCACGCAGAAGGGCCTGCTGCCCGTCGTGTGCGGCACCGACACGCTCGGGGTCGGCATCAACGTCCCCATCCGCACCGTCGTCCTCACGAGCCTGGTGAAGTACGACGGGCAGCGCATGCGCCACCTCACGGCGCGCGAGTTCCACCAGATCGCCGGTCGCGCCGGGCGGGCCGGCTTCGACACCGTCGGCGAGGTCGTCGTGCAGGCGCCCGAGCACGTCATCGAGAACCGCAAGGCGCTCGCCAAGGCCGGCGACGACCCGCGCAAGCAGAAGAAGATCGTCCGCAAGCAGGCGCCGAGCGGGCACGTCAACTGGACGGACAAGACGTTCGAGCGGCTGCGCGACGCCCCGCCCGAGCCGCTCACGTCGTCGTTCCAGGTGTCGCACGCGATGGTGCTCCACGTGCTGCAGCGCGGCCGCGACGGGCGCGGCGACCCCGTCGCCGTCATGACGCACCTGCTCACCGACAACCACGAGCCCGAGGGGGCGCGGTCGCGCCACGTGCGCCGCGCGGTCGACGTCTACCGGTCGCTGCGTGCCGCGGGCGTCGTCGAGCGTCCGTGGGTCGACGACCCGAGCGCCCCGCGCGGACGGCGGCGCACCGTCGCCCTCGTCGCCGACCTGCCGCCGACGTTCGCGCTCGACCAGGCGCTCTCGCCGTTCGCGTACGCCGCGCTCGACCTCCTCGACCCGGAGGACCCGGGGTACGCGCACGACGTCGTCTCCGTCATCGAGGCGACCCTCGACGACCCGCGCCAGGTACTCGCCGCCCAGGAGAACAAGGCGCGCGGCGAGGCGGTCGCGGCGATGAAGGCCGACGGCCTCGACTACGACGAGCGCATGGCGCTGCTCGAGGACGTCACCTACCCCCGCCCGCTCGCCGAGCTGCTCGAGGCGACGTTCGCGACGTACCGGCGCACCAACCCGTGGGTCGCCGACCTCGCGCTGTCCCCGAAGTCCGTCGTGCGGGACATGCACGAGCGCGCCGCGACGTTCGCGGAGTACGTGCAGCTCTACTCCCTCGACCGCACCGAGGGCGTGCTGCTGCGCTACCTCGCCGACGCCTACCGGGCGCTGCGCCGCACCGTCCCGGAGGACCGCCGCACCGAGGAGCTCGAGGAGATCGTCGCGTGGCTCGGCGACCTCGTGCGTCGCACCGACTCCAGCCTCCTCGACGAGTGGGAGCGCCTGTCGAACCCGCAGCCGGAGGACGAGGCCGCGGTCGAGGACACCGACGACGCTCCCCCGCCGCCGGTCACCGCCGACCCGCGGGTGTTCCGCGCCCTCGTCCGCGGGGCGATGTTCCGCCGTGTCGAGCTCGCCGCCCGCGAGGCGTGGGGCGCGCTCGCCGCGCTCGGCGACGTCGACGAGGAGGGCGCGCCGTGGACCGCCGACCGGTGGGCGGACGCCGTCGAGCCGTACTTCGACGACCACGACGAGATCGGCACCGGGCCCGGTGCCCGTGGGCCCGGGCTGTTCCAGGTGACCCCCGGCACGGCGGCCGACGCGCACGGGCCGGCCGCCGGGACGTGGTTCGTCCGGCAGGTGCTCGACGACCCCGCCGGCGACCACGACTGGCGGGTCGACGCCGTCGTCGACCTCGCGGCGAGCGACGAGGCGGGCGAGGTGCGGCTCACCGTCCTCGCGGTGGGGCCGCTCTGATCTGCGGCAACACTGGCCCCGTCACCGCTGGTGACAGACGTCTTCGCAGGTCAGGGCAGCCTTCCCTGCGGTGACAGGTCGCCCGCGGGTGCCTAGCGTGGGGGCGTGCAGACCGTCCCGAGCCGTGCCCGCCGCCGTCTGCCCCGCCTCAGCGGCCTGCTGCTCGGCCGGGACCGGCGCACCGCACGCCCCGCCGCCCCGGCGGCGACGAACGCCGGGCTCAACTGGCTGCGCGCCGGGGTGCTCGGTGCGAACGACGGCATCGTCTCCGTCGCGGCCACCGTCGTCGGCGTCGCGGGCGCCTCGACGTCGACCCGCATCATCATCCTCGCCGGCGGGGCCGCCCTCATCGCCGGTGCCCTGTCGATGGCGTCCGGCGAGTACGTCTCGGTGAGCAGCCAGCGCGACGCCGAGCGGGTGGCCGCCGCGTCGGGCAACCCCATCAACGACGTCTCCGACGACTTCACGAACCCGTGGCACGCGGCGCTCGCCTCGATGCTGGCGTTCACCCTCGGCGCGCTCATCCCCATGCTCGTCGTCCTCGCACCGTGGTCGGTCGAGGCGCGCGTACCCGCGACCTTCGGTGCCGTCGTCCTCGCGCTCGTGCTCACCGGCTGGGCGTCGTCGCGTTTCACGGGCGCGTCCCGGGTGCGCTCGATCGTCCGCAACGTCCTCGGCGGGTCGCTCGCGATGGCCGTGACGTACGGCGTCGGTGCGCTGTTCGGGGTCAACGTCTGACGGGGACCGGCACCCGCCGCCGTTAGCCTGTCGCCGTGGCGAGGAGAGAAGCGCGCGCCGGCACCCCGGCGCTCGTCGCGCTGGTGGACGCGGGCGTGCCGCACACGGCGCACACGTACGAGCACGACCCGGCGACCGACCTGGGCTACGGGCTGGAGGCGGCGCACGCCCTCGGCGTCCCGCCGGAGCAGATGTTCAAGACGCTCGTCGCCGACGTCGACGGCACGCTCACCGTCGCCGTCGTGCCCGTCACCGGCCGGCTCGACCTCAAGGCGCTGGCCGCCGCCGTCGGCGCCAAGCGGGCCGTCATGGCGGACCCGCACGTCGCCGAGCGCGCGACCGGCTACGTCGTCGGCGGCATCTCGCCGCTGGGCCAGCGCACGCGCCTGCGCACCGTCGTCGACGAGACCGTGTGGCTCTTCGACACCGTGCTCGTCTCCGGAGGGCGCCGCGGGCTCGACGTCGAGCTCACGCCCGACGACCTCGTCCGGCTCACGGACGCGACCGTCGCGAACGTCGGGCGGGAGTAGACACCACCGGGTGTCCGTTATGAGGTAGTTTGCGCGCCGATCGGTCCTCTCCGATCGCCTCCTGCCCCAGGTCGACCTGGGCAACTGGAAAGGGAACCCCGTGCGCAGAACCCTGACCGCGGTCCTCACCGCGGCCGCTCTCACCGTCGCGAGCGTCTCGCTCATCCCCAGCGCGACGGCCGCACCTGCCGTCACGACGGACCCGGCGGAGACCGTCGTCGTCGCGGGCCTCGAGAACGAAGGCCTCGTCGTCGAGGAGGTCGTCGTCGACGTCGACTCGGTCGAGGTCGTGGCCGAGGCCGAGAGCCCTGCCGACCCGTTCGCCTTCGACCTGGAGCTCGACCCCGGCACGGCCTCGGGCAGCTACACCGTCACGGACGACGTCGACGGCCGGGTCGTCACGACGACGTTCGAGGTTGCCATCACGACGTCGACGCCGGAGCGTACGGTCTTCGAGCTGACGAACCCGGAGACCGGCGAGACCTTCCACTACGACAGCGCCGTCCCGACGGAGTCGGTCGCGTTCGTCATCCCCGTCGCGTTCGCCGCCGTGTCGCTGTCGACCGCCCTCTACTACCTCGCCATCGGTGCGGCCATCGTCATCGGCGGCGTGCTCGCCCTCGAGGCGGGCAAGGCGGTCGCCCGCATCATCGAGGACAACAACCGACGCTCCTCGAGCAACAAGCGGGACTACTACACGGCGGTCCGCAACGGTGGGAGCGTCTACATCAGCCCGACGGGCCTGACGAAGTCGCAGGCGCTCACGCGTGGCCGTGGCGGTGGCGACGTCTGGGCGATCTCCGCGACGAAGGCGAAGCAGCTGGCCAAGGACCTCAACCCCAGCGGCGTGCCGGTCGGCGCGGAGAAGCACGGCGCGGGTTACCTGTGGCACTACCACCCGTTCCGCCACAGCCCCAACATGCACTCGTTCTACGGTTCCCCCGCGTAGCACCCACCCGGTGCGGTGCCCCGGCGCGCTCGCCGGGCACCGCCCCCGCCGCACGCCAGGAGGTCGGCGATGCCCGACGCGACAGCTGCCCTGCTCGAGGACGCACGACGCCACTACGACGTGCCGCGCGCCGAGACGATCGACGAGGTGACGGCCCTGCTCAGGTCGTGGGGCGCGACGCCCGCGGATCTCGACGAGCACCGCGACAGCCTCTACGACGAGTTCGTCGACGCGGGCCTCGTCGTCGCGTCGTTCCGGATCGACGCGCCGACCCTGCTGCAGGAGCGGGCGACCTCCGAGGAGCGGGCCAACTTCACCGAGGATCCCGACGAGACCTTCGACCCCGACGAGTACGGGCCCGAGAACGCCGCATGGACGACGCTCGCCCACGAGCTGGCGACGCTGCGCACCGTCGTCGTCATCGTCGAGAGCCGCGCGGACGACGTGACCCGGGTCGGCGGGTTCCGGGTGCACGGTGCCGGCCAGTGGCTCCGCGAGTCGCTCTGGGCGGCGAGCGGGGTGCTCCCTCGCGACCCCGGGCCTGTCGACGGCGCCCTGTTCGCACGAGCGCTGGCGTCCGCCGGACGTGGGGAGCAGCAGGCGGACCCGCTGTGACCTCCCGCCCGCCCCGTCTCCCGATCGCGCCTCCGGCCGCCGTGGCACGGCCGGCGTCGACGCCCGAGGTCTGGCGCGCCCTGCACTGGACGGTGCTCGACAGCGCGCGCCGCGCATCGTTCTGGGTGACGGTGACCGGCGGGCTCACCCTCCTCGCGGTCGTCGAGCAGTACCTCTCGCCCGGCCGCGCCCCGTGGGTGACCCTGCTCGTCGTGCCGTCCGTCGTCGTGGGGCACGCGCTGGTCGTCCTCGGCGCGGCGCTCCTGCTCGTCCGCCGCCACGACGTGCTGGTCGCCGCCGACGGGTCCGCGATGATCGCGCTGCGGCACTCGGACACCCCGGACGGCCGTGTGCTGCGCCTCACGGACCATGTGGCTCGGCGCGTCGGCGACGGGTCCGGCCGGCGCCTGCGTGCCGCACTGGCCCCCCACCTCGCGGACCACGTCGCGGCTGCGCGGGTCATGACCGTCCGGCTCACGGGCATCACCCCAGCCATGACCGAGCGGTACGCGGCCGAGCTGCTCTCGGCGCTGCCCGGCGTCGAGATCACGAGGCACGGCCGCTCCCTGGAGGCCCGGCTCCGCGGACCTGATCAGCCGGGGACGGCGGCCACGTACGCCCCGGCCTCGTCGATGACGCCGTCGACGAGCTGACGCAGGATGTCGTGGGTGACGGCGGCGGCTGCCACCGAGGTGCCCGTCTCCCGCGTCACCGCGCCGTCCGGACGCAGCACCTCGACATCGACGCCGATGGCTGCCACGTCGAAGCCGTCCTGCGCAGACCCCGGCCAGAGCTGCCCCTCGGCGTCCTGCGCGCCCACGGCGAGCACCGAGTCGTAGCGGGCCGGGAAGTCCGGGGGGAGGAACCGGACGTTGCCGGCGGCAGCGACCACGACGACGCCGGCCTCCCGAGCACGATCGACGACCGCGGCGAGCGCCGGCGTGCCGCGCCGCACCCCCATGCTCACCGAGACGACGTCCGGCTCGACGTCGAGCGCGCGCGCGATCGCCTCGGCGAGGGCGTCCTCCCGTCCGCCGGTGGAGACCACGACGCTCGTGACGTCGACGCTCCCCGGCTCGATCGGGTCCTGCCCCGTCAGCCCGAGGACGACCGACAGCATCATGGTGCCGTGGTCGCTGTGCACCCGGCCCCCGACCTGTCGCACGGCGTACGGCTGCAGCGCGGGCAGGTCCGTCGCGACCCCGCCGTCCACCACGACGACGTGCGGGCGCGACGCGTCGGCGGACGACGACGGGCGCTCGTCACCCCCGCCGCAGGCCGCGAGGAGCGTCGCCGCGGCCACGGCGAGCACGGGGCCGCGTCGTGCGGCGCTCACCGCCCGTACGCCGCGAAGGCCCTGTCCGTCGGGACGATCTGCTTGCCGAGCGGCACGAGCGAGACCGGGATGAGCTTGAGGTTCGCGATGCCCATGGGGATGCCGATGATCGACACGAACAGCGGGATCGCGGTCGCGACGTGCCCGGCGGCGAGCCAGATGCCCGCGACGAGCACCCAGATGACGTTGCCGATCGTCGACCACGCACCGGCCGTCGGCTTGTCGACGATGGTGCGGCCGAACGGCCACAGCACGTAGCTGGCGATCCGGAACGACGCGATGCCGAACGGGATCGTCACGACGAGCAGGCAGCAGACGATGCCCGCCACGACGTAGCCGAGCGCCAGCCACGCCCCGGCGAACACGAGCCAGATGACGTTGAGCAAGGTCTTCACACGTCCACCGTACGCACGCGTGCCGGGCGCGGGCATCGGTGACCTCCCGGAGCCGACCCCGGTTCCCGGCCCTCTCAGTTGAGGGTGACGTCGTCCGGTGCGGTCGACAGCAGCGCGATGTCACCGGGCTGGCGGCGCAGCACCCGTCGCCACAGCCCGTCCGGCTCGGCGGTGAACGGGTCGCCCGGCTCGCGGTCGACGACGAACCACCCGCCCGCGGCGATCTCGTCGTCGAGCTGTCCGGCCGACCAGCCGGCGTACCCGACGAACACGCGCAGCCCCCGGATGGCGTCGACGACGACGGGCGGTGGCACGTCGAGGTCGACGACCCCGAGCCGGCCGTCGAGCGCCCGCAGGCCCGGCGGCAGGTCGCCCGCCGCGAGGTCCGCGAGCGCGAGGGCGGTGTCCCCCGCGACGGGGCCACCGCGGAACAGCCGCGCGGGCGCGCTGAGGTGCGGCTGCCACTGCGGGAGGACCGAGGTCGCGTCCATCGGCAACGGCTGGTCGAGGACGACGCCGAGCGCTCCCTCGGGCGTGTGCTCGAGCACGAGGACGACACTGCGACGGAAGCTCTGGTCGCGCAGGCTGGGCGTCGCGACGAGCAGCCGTCCGGTGCTTCCCTCCACCGGGCCAGCATGGATCGGGCTCATCCTGCGCGCCACAGGTCGGGCCGCCGGCACGGCCGGGTGCGACGGCGGGTAGCGTCCACCGCGTGGTGGGCGAGGACGAGCGGCTGGCGGCGCTGCGGCGCCGGGTGCGGGCGGCGTGCGAGGCGGCAGGCCGACGGCCGGACGAGGTCCGCGTGCTGCTCGCGTCGAAGACGATGGACGCGGCGACCGTGCGCGCGGCGCTGCTCGCCGACGCCGCGGCCCGCGCGGCGGGGTCCGGGACGGCACCGGTGCTGCTGGGTGAGAACCGCGTCCAGGAGCTCGTCGCCAAGGCGCCCCTGCTCACCGACCTCGCCCCGACGTGGCACGTCATCGGCCCGCTGCAGTCGAACAAGGTGAATGCCGCGCTGCGCTGGGCGCACGCGGTCGAGTCCGTCGCGGACGACGCGCTCGCGCACCGCCTGTCGCAGCGCTGCGCCGACCGTGACGCGCCGCTCGACGTGTGGGTGCAGGTCAACGTCTCGGGCGAGTCGACGAAGCACGGCGTCACCCCGCAGGACGCGGCCGCCCTCGCGCATCGGGTCGCGACCCTGCCGGGCCTGCGGCTCGCCGGCTTCATGACCGTCGGTGCGCGCAGCGACGACGCGGCGGTCGTGCGGGCCGGGTACGCACGGCTGCGGGCCGTGCGCGACGAGGTGGTGTCGAGCGGCGCTCCCGGCACCGCCGACGCCACCGGGCTGTCGATGGGTATGAGCGGCGACCTCGAGCTCGCGATCGCCGAGGGGGCGACGGTCGTGCGGGTGGGGACGGCCGTCTTCGGGGCGCGACCCGCCCCTGCCGGGGGCGCCTGAGCCGTCCCGGCCCGTGCCCTTGCCAGGATGGGGCCATGGCCCCCGAGCAGAGCGCGCCCGACCGTCGGTTCCCGCGGTGGGTGTACTCCACCGGCAGCGAGCCGGACGCCCGGTTCTCGCTCGCCAACGAGCGCACGTTCCTCGCGTGGGCCCGCACGGGCCTCGCCCTGCTCGCCGGCGGCGTCGCGCTCGAGGCGCTCTCCCTGCCGATCGAGGCGGGGCTGCGCCTGGCGGCGTCCGTGCTCCTCGTCGTGCTCGGCGGGCTCGCACCGACGCTCGCGTGGTGGGGCTGGGCGCGTGCCGAGCGCGCCATGCGGCGCGG
>JAEXEM010000147.1 GCA_023401045.1 Actinomycetes bacterium | reverse complement strand
CCCGAGGCCGACGCGCCGCGCGGCGGCGCGACCCGCCCGTCCCCGTCCGCGCCGACCGACCCGGAGGTCCGAGCATGAGCTGGGCCGCACGCCTGCGACTCCTCCTGGGGTCCGTCCTCGTCCTCGCCGTCGCCGCCCTCGCGACCTACCAGCTCAACGAGACCCGCGGGCGCGCGACGAGCGACTCGGCGCAGATCCTCGCGCAGTCGTACACCGTCGGCACGCCCTACGCGGGGCTCGTCGCCGACCAGCTCGTCGAGGTCGGCGACGACGTCGCCGAGGGGGACCCGCTGTTCGTCATCGACTCGGCGGCGCTCGCCCACGACCGCGCCATCGGGCTCATCACCGCACCGCCGGAGTTCACCGAGATCGACGCGGACGGCCGCCTCGTCGTCCTCGCCAGCGGCGCCGGCCGGGTGACGCAGCTCGCCGCGACACGCGGCACCTTCGTGCCCGCGGCGAACACGCTCGCGACGGTCGAGCGGTCCGACACGCTCTACGTGCAGGCCGAGTACACGCTCAGCGCCAAGGAGTACGCCCGCCTCACCGACGGTGCCGACGTCACCGTCACCCTCCCGGACGAGACCGCGCTGCCCGGCTCGGTCGACCGCGTGCAGGTCGAGACCGTCGACGGGCAGGCCCAGGCGGTCGTCCGCATCGCCAGCGACCGGCTCGTCCACGGGTCCGTCGACGGCCTCGTCGCGGCGGGCACCCCGGTCGTCGCGCAGATCTCGCTCACCAACGACGGCGTCGTGACGAACGTCGCCGCCAAGGTGCGCTCCTACGTCGACGGGCTGCTGCGGTGACGGCCGGCCCCACCCGGACCCCGCCCCCGCGTTCCGGCCGTCGCCGCGTGCTCGTCGGCGTGGGCGTCGCCGCGGTCGTCGCCGTCGTCGCGAGCGTGCTGCTCGCGGTCCGCCCCTGGGGTGACGGGACGCTCGCGCCCGCCTCCGGCGAGGGCGGCGGCGCCCCGGCCGCCGCACCCGTCGGACCGCCGGACGCCCCGCTGCCGGAGGTCGACACCGCCGCCCTCACCTCGGCCCTCGTCCAGGCGCCGGACGCCGAGGTCGAGCCGGTGCGGCTCGCCGCGGACGTCGTCCCACCGTCGAACCGCTGGTACTCGGGCCTCGTCTTCGGCGCCGAGCCCCAGCCGGTGTTCCCGCTCCCGGTGTCGTTCGCGCTCACCGGCCGCGGCTTCACCGTCGGCCTGCCCGACCCGGTGACGAGCGCGGCGGCCGTCGTCGGGCCCCACGTGCCCGCCGTGACGGTCGACGTCGGCGAGGTGCCCGCGCAGGTCGTCGCCGCCGACCCCGTGGCCGTCACGGTGCGGCTGGGCGACCCCGATGCGCCCGTCGGTGACGTGCGCATCGCCGCCGGCTCGCCGTTCGTCTCGCTCACCGCGGCGACCGACCTCGACCTGCCCGCGGGAGCCCTGTTCGGGGCCGCGACCGACGGCGTGTCGACCGCCGAGGTCGACGGGACGACGTGGGCGCTCGCGTTCTCCGACGGTTCGCTGGAGGGCGGCACGCTGCGGCTGCCCTCGGGCGCGACCGCCGCGTGGTACCCGCTGCCGGAGGACGCCTCGGACGACGCCGCGAGCACCCTCGCCGCGGCGGCCGTCGACCCGGTCGTCGGCGTCGACGTCCGCTACGGGGTGGACGACGAGGTCGCGCGCACGACGCTCACCTACCGGACCGCGGGCGCCGCCCCGAGCGCGTACGTCCTCATGCGTCACCACCGCACCGGTGCCCAGCCGGAGCGCGAGGGCTGCGGGCTCGGGACGTACCGCAGCGTCTACGGCTCCCTCGAGCTGTGCGGCGGGTCGACGCTCGTCTCGTACGCGCCGACGGTGCGGCCCACCGGACGGCTCGACCTCGACGGCATCCCGGCCGACCGGCGCGAGGCCGTCGTCGAGCAGCTGACGACGGACGTCGCCGCGACCGAGCCGTTCGCGTCGGACACGTACTTCGGCGGCAAGCACCTCTACCGCGCCGCGACGCTCGTCGTCCTCGGGGAGCAGCTCGGGGAGGACGACGTCGTCGCGGACCTGCGCACGCAGGTCGCGGACGCGCTGCGGGAGTGGTCCGAGCCAGACGGGTGCGAGGAGCGGGACGCGCGCTGCTTCGTCTACGACCCGCAGGCGGGGTCCGTCATCGGGCGCACCCCGTCGTTCGGGTCCGACGAGCTCAACGACCACCACTTCCACTACGGCTACCTGCTCTCGGCGGCCGGGCTGCTGGGCGCCGACGACCCCGACCTCGTCGACGACCTGCGCCCGGTGATGGACGCCCTCGCGGCCGACATCGCCGCCGCGCAGCCCAGCGAGGAGCTGCCGCAGCTGCGCACGTTCGACCCGTACGCGGGCCACGCGTGGGCGTCGGGCACCTCGCCGTTCGCCGACGGCAACAACCAGGAGTCCGCGTCGGAGGCGGTCAACGCCTGGAACGGGATGGGCCTGTGGGCCCAGGCGTCCGGCCAGGACGACCTGCTCACGCAGGCGACGTGGCTGACGTCGACGGAGGCGGCCTCGGCGCGTGCCTACTGGACCGACCCCGACCTCGACGACCCCGTCATGGACGGGTTCGAGCACCGCGTCGTCGCGCTCAACTGGGGCGGCAAGCGCGACTGGGCCACGTGGTTCAGCGCGGAGCCGAGCGCGATGCTCGGCATCCTCCTCATCCCCATGGGCCCGGTGTCGGACTACCTCGCCCAGGACGTCGCCCCGGAGACGATCCTCGCGGCGGTCGAGGAGGCGGCGCCGTCGGGGCCCGACGTCATGTTCGGGGACTACCTGCTCATGTACCGCGCGCTCGCGGGCGAGGACGAGGCCGCGGCCGCCTGGCGGGACGCGGCGGCGCTGCCCGAGACGTCGATCGACGACGGGAGCTCACGTGCGTACCTCCTCGCCTGGCTCGCCGCTCACGGTGCCTGAGGTGCCGGCCACCGCGGCGGGCGCCGTCAGGCGCTCGCC
>JAEXEM010000120.1 GCA_023401045.1 Actinomycetes bacterium | reverse complement strand
CGCTCGACGCGTGGCACGACCGGCACCCGCGCTGCCCGCGCTGCGGCGCCCCGACGCGCGTCGTCCAGGCGGGCTGGTCACGGGTGTGCGACGTCGACGGCTCCGAGCACTACCCGCGCACCGACCCCGCGGTCATCATGGCCGTCGTCGACGTCGACGACCGACTGCTCCTCGGTCGCTCGACCGCATGGCCGGCCGGTCGCTTCTCGACCCTCGCGGGGTTCGTCGAGGCGGGGGAGGCGGCCGAGCAGGCGGTGCGTCGCGAGGTGCTCGAGGAGACGGGCGTCGTCGTCGACGACGTCGAGTACGCGGGCAGCCAGCCGTGGCCGTTCCCCGCCTCGCTCATGCTCGGCTTCCGTGCGCACGCGAGGACGACGGAGCTGCGGCCCGACGGGGTCGAGCTCGCCGAGGCGCGCTGGTTCACCCGGGCCGAGCTCGCCCGTGCCGTCGCTGACGGCACGCTGCGCCTGCCGGGGACGACGTCGATCGCCCGTGCCCTCGTCGAGCAGTGGTGGGGCGGCGACCCCGAGGCGCACGACCCCGAGGCGTGAGCCTCAGAGGCCGAGGCGCTCGCGGACCTGGGCGAGCGACGGGTTCGTCGCCGCGGACCCGTCCGGGAACACGACGGTCGGCACGGTCTGGTTGCCGCCGTTGACCTGCTCGACGAACGCGGCGGCCTCGGGCTGCTCCTCGATGTCGACGACGTCGTAGCCGATCCCGGCCGAGTCGAGCTGGGTGCGCAGGCGGTGGCAGTAGCCGCACCACGTCGTCGAGTACATCGTCACGGTGCCGGGGGCCGGGGTCGTCGTCGTCATGTCCTCGTCCAGGGGGTGGGGGAGCGCGTCGAGCACGATCCTCGCACGGTCTGTCGGTCCCGCCTGGGAGACTGTGCGGTGATGTCCGCCGACTCCCTCCTCGACGCGCTCGACCCCGAGCAGCGTGCGGTCGCCACCGCGCTCACGGGCCCGGTGTGCGTGCTCGCCGGTGCCGGCACCGGCAAGACCCGCGCGATCACCCACCGCATCGCCTACGGCGTGCGCACCGGCGTCTACCGGCCGGCGTCGGTGCTCGCGGTGACGTTCACCGCCCGGGCCGCGGGGGAGATGCGCGTGCGGCTGCGCGACCTCGGGGCGACCGGCGTGCAGGCGCGCACGTTCCACGCCGCCGCGCTGCGTCAGCTCGGCCACTTCTGGCCGAAGGTCGTCGGCGGCGCACCGCCGCGGATCGCCGAGCAGAAGGCACCCCTCGTCGCGGAGGCGGGCCGGCGCGTCGGTGTCTCCGTCGACCGCATCGCCGTGCGCGACCTCGCCGCGGAGATCGAGTGGGCGAAGGTCTCGCTCGTCACCGCCGAGGACTACGAGCGGGCCGCCGCGGCGGTCCGTCGCCCGGCGCCGGCGGGGCAGGACGGCCAGGCGGTCGCCCGCCTCATGGCGGCGTACGAGGACGTCAAGGCCGAGCGGGGCGTCGTCGACTTCGAGGACGTCCTCCTCCTGCTCGCGGCGATGCTCGCGCAGCGCGGCGAGGTCGCCGAGGAGGTGCGCTCGCAGTACCGGCACTTCGTCGTCGACGAGTACCAGGACGTCAGCCCGCTGCAGCAGTACCTGCTCGACCAGTGGCTCGGCGGCCGGCACGACGTGTGCGTCGTCGGCGACCCCAGCCAGACGATCTACTCGTTCGCGGGTGCCACACCGCACCACCTCCTCTCCTTCCCTCGCCACCACCCCGGCACGCGGGTCGTGCGGCTCGTGCGCGACTACCGCTCGACGCCGCAGGTCGTCGGCCTCGCCAACCGGCTGCTCACCGCGACCCGCCGGCCCTCGGACCCGGCGCCGCTCCACCTCGTCGCCCAGCAGCCCGACGGGCCGCAGGTCCGCTTCACCGCGTACGACGACGACGAGGCGGAGGCCGCGGGCATCGCGGCGCGCGCCGCCCGGCTCGTCGCGGCCGGGGTCCCCGCCCACGAGATCGCCGTCCTCTACCGCACGAACGGCCAGCAGGAGGCGTTCGAGCAGGCGCTCGCGTCGGCCGGCCTCGGCTACCAGGTGCGCGGCGGCGAGCGGTTCTTCGCGCGTCGCGACGTGCGCGACGCGCTCGTCCTGCTGCGCGGCGGTGCGCGCTCGGCCGACCCCGAGGTGCCGCTCGGCCAGACGGCGCGGGACATCCTCACGTCTGCCGGGTGGGCGCCGACGCCCCCGGCGGCACGCGGCGCCGCACGCGAGCGGTGGGACGCGATGCAGGCGCTCGTCGGCCTCGCGGACGACCTCGTCGCCACCCGCGGCGACGCCACGCTCGCCGACCTCGTCGCCGAGCTCGACGACCGGGCGTCCGCGCAGCACGCGCCGACCGTCGACGGCGTCACCCTCGCCTCGCTGCACGCCGCCAAGGGCCTCGAGTGGGACGCGGTGTTCCTTGCGGGGCTCTCCGACGGGCTGCTGCCGATCTCGCTGGCGCAGACCGAGGCCGCGGTGTCCGAGGAACGCCGGCTGCTCTACGTCGGCGTCACCCGGGCCCGACGCCACCTCGAGCTGTCGTACGCGGGTGCGCGCACGCCGGGCTCGCGCGCGACCCGCTCGCGGTCCCGTTTCCTCGCAGGGATCTGGCAGGGCGAGGGCGGCACCCGCCGGACCGGGCGCACCTCCGCGGCCGCGGACCCCGAGGTGCTCGAGCGGCTGCGGGTCTGGCGCGCGCAGGTGGCCGAGGAGCGTGGCGTGCCCGCGTTCCGGGTGCTGCCGGACGTCGCGCTGGAGGCCGTGGCGGCAGCGATGCCCGAGGTCCCGGCCGACCTGCGGCACGTCCAGGGGCTGGGCCAGACCCGGCTGCGCGAGTACGGCGACGCGCTGCTGCGGGTGGTCGCGGGAGAGGGCCTCGAGGGGCGTCCGGAGAACCTGCGGACGAGTTCGCGTTAATTCGCTTGTGGCCCTGTGACGTGCCCCCCTAGGGTGGTACCCGTCCTTGAACGCAGGGAGCTGCCCGGACGGGCAGCGACCGGATCTGGAAGGAGGTGGGAGCACTGATGGAGATCACGACGATCGTCATGGATCGCGTCGCCGACGCCGCGCACCGTCACGCCCCCACCCTCCTCGCGCCCACGACGGGCACGTCCCAGGGGACGGGTGTGTTCGGAGCCGGCGCGCGCCGGCGCCCCGGCACGTCCCGTGACGGCCTTCGCCCCAGGACTTCGTAGAGCCACACCTCGCACAGCGAGCAGGCCGCGGAGTCCGAACCCGGATCCGCGGCCTTCGACTTTCCACCGGTCCTCCTGACCGGCGGTGAGCGGCCCCGATCCGGCAGCCATCAGCTCATCGCAAGGACATCCAGGAGGAATCGTGCGGCTCACGACGCTGCTCGACACCGTGAACCAGGGCGGCTCCGGCCCGTGGCCCGCGCCCGCCACCGCGACCACCGACGCACAGTTCGACCGCATGGTCCGCGACCTCATCCCGTGCCGTGCGGGTGACCCCGAGCTGTGGTTCGCCGAGCGCCAGGCCGACGTGGAGCGCGCCAAGGCGCTGTGCCGCGAGTGCCCCGTCGTCGAGGCGTGCCTCGCCGGTGCGGTCGAGCGCGCCGAACCCTGGGGCGTGTGGGGCGGGCAGGTCTTCGTGGGCGGTGCGGTCGTCCCGACGAAGCGCGGCCGCGGCAGGCCGCGCAAGGACGCCAGCGCCGCCTGACGTCCGGCCGAGGTCATCCGGTCTCATGCGGGTGCGGTGCCCGGGAGGGCG
>JAEXEM010000106.1 GCA_023401045.1 Actinomycetes bacterium | reverse complement strand
CCCTCACCCGGCCCCGGCCCGGCGGCGGCGAGCAGCGCGTCCTCCAGCGGGTCGGGGGCACCCAGCCGTGCCGCCCGCTCGGCGGCCTCCTCGTCGACGACGACCGCGCGCGCCGGTGCGAGCCCCGCCTCGGCGAGCCGGGCGAGGAGGAAGTCGCGCAGGCCGAGCGTCGAGTCGCAGTCGTAGTGGTTGTAGACCTCGATGGCCTTGATCCGCTCGGTCCACTCGTCGGTGCGGCCGGCGTCGCGCGCCGCGACGGCCTCCGCGTACTCGACGATCGAGTCGGCGGCGTTCGTCACGCCGTCGCCACGGCCGGTCGTCATGTAGAGCGGCTCGAGCTTCTTCAGCGAGTAGGAGCGCTGGCCGGTGCGCAGCCCGGCCTTGACCGCCGCGTAGAGGTCGACGAGGACGCCCTCGCGCAGCAGCGCGTCGACCTCGGCCTCGCCCTCGCCGTGCCGCGCGGCCAGCCGGCGCAGCGCCGACTTCTCGTAGTCGGCGTAGTGGTAGACGTGCATGCCGGGGTACCGGGCGCGGCGGTCGGCGAGGTAGTCGAGGAACTGCCGCAGCGCGACGCGCTCCTCCGCGCGGTCGTGCGCCCAGAACGCGACGAACGGCGGCTCGCCGCCCTCGGGCGGCGCGTTCTCGACGAGGCCGAAGAGGTACTCCAGGCCCCACGCGTCCGGCTCGCCGGCCATCGCCGGGTCGTACCACAGCGGGTCGCCCTCGAAGTCGAAGAAGACGTCGCCCGGGTCCGCCGGTGGCAGCAGCGCGGCGATGCGCTCGGGGTGCGTGACGGCCCACGGCACCTCGGTCGGGTGCGCCGGGTCGGGGTTGGTCCGCTCCTGCTCGACCTGCAGGCGCGCCTGGAGGCGCATCCGGTCGAGCACGGCCGGGCTCAGCCCCTCGACGTCGAGGTCGTCCGGTGCGGCGGCGAGCGCGTCGACCGTCGTGATCCCCGCCGCGGCGAGCGGCGCCCGGTGCCGGTCGTAGACGCCGGCGACGAGCGTGACGTCGCGGCGCACCTCGAGCTGCTCGGTGCACAGCGAGCACCGCCCGCACGACGTCCACCGCGGGTCACCCCACGCAGCCGGCGCGTCGTCCGCGCGGTGGGTGTCGAGCAGGTGCTCGAGCCGGGCGCGACGCTCGCGGTAGAGCGGCACGAGGTCGCTCACCGCGTGCCGGGTGACCGCCCCGTCGCCGAGCACGAGCTCGACCTGCCGTGCGACCGGCAGCCCCTCCCGGGCGAGCTGGTCGGCGTACGCCGCGACCTGCAGCAGCGCTGTCGGGCGCGCGTTGCGCGCGAGCTTGGCGTCCCGCACCGACCACGCGCCGTCGTCCTGCCGCACGACGAAGTCCGCCCGCCCGACGAGGCGGCCGTCGAAGAACGCGGCCTGGTGGACGACGTCCGCGCTGCCCAGCCGGTCGAGCGTCGTCGTACGGGCCGCCTCGAGGGCGGCGCGTGAGCCGGGGTCACCCGTCGAGGGCACCTCGGCGAGCCCGCCGCGCCCGCCCGGACGCCACACCCCGTACTGCGCGACGAGACCGCGCAGCACGCGCTGCTCGTGCTCGTCCCCGAGGTGGGAGACCCGCTCGAGGACGACGTCGGCGTCCGGCTGCACCGCCGGCCCGCGACCCAGCCGCGCGTCGAGCGCGCGCAGCACGGCGTACTCGCACGCCGCGGCGGTCGTCAGGTCGCTCGCCGAGTAGGTGAGGGTGCCGTCGTCGAGCAGGATCACACCGGCAGGCTACGCACGTCCTCCGACAGCCCCCGCCGGACGCGCCCGTCCCGGTCGCGGTCCCGGTCGCCCGTCCGGGCGTCGGGCGCCCCGGACGCCGCCCGCTCCGGATGCCGACCCGGTCGGGTGCGACCACGATGAGGTGGCATGACCGACCAGACCACCCCCCAGGACCCGACCACCCAGCAGCCGACCCCCGAGGCGCAGACGGCGGAGCAGATCCCGCACCCGGGGCTCACGGACGACATGCGCAAGGAGCCCGACCACGGCGAGGAGTCGTACTCCGGCTCCGGGCGCCTCGAGGGCCGCAAGGCGCTCATCACCGGCGGCGACTCCGGCATCGGCCGCGCCGTCGCCATCGCGTTCGCCCGTGAGGGCGCCGACGTCGCCATCGCCTACCTCCCCGAGGAGGAGGAGGACGCCCGCGAGACCCTCGGGTGGATCGAGAAGGCGGGCCGCAAGGGCCTCCTGCTGCCCGGTGACATCCGCGACGAGGCGCACGCCCGCTCCTTGCCGGACAAGGTCGTCGAGGCGTTCGGCGGCCTCGACGTGCTCGTCAACAACGCCGCGTACCAGATGGCCCAGAGCGGCGGCCTCGCCGACATCACGACCGAGCAGCTCGACCGCGTCCTCAAGACGAACGTCTACGCGATGTTCTGGATCACCCAGGCCGCGCTGCCGCACCTGCAGGCCGGCGCCTCGATCATCAACACGTCGTCGATCCAGGCGTTCGACCCCAGCCCGGGCCTGCTCGACTACGCGTCGACCAAGGCCGCGATCTACAACTTCACGATGGGCCTCGCCCAGCAGCTCGCGGAGGACGGCATCCGCGTCAACGCCGTCTGCCCGGGTCCCATCTGGACCCCGCTCATCCCGGCGACGATGAACGCCGAGAAGGTCGACGACTTCGGTGCCGACACCCCGCTGGGCCGCGCCGGGCAGCCCTCCGAGCTGGCACCGGCGTACGTCTTCCTCGCCTCGCAGGAGTCCTCGTACGTCACCGGCGACCGGATCCTCGTGACCGGCGGCAGGTCCTGATGCGCGTCGTCGTCGTCGGCGGGCACGGCAAGATCGCCCGGCTGCTCACCGCGCTGCTCGTCGACCGCGGGCACGAGGTCGTCCCGGTCGTCCGCCGGCCCGAGCAGGCCGACGAGCTCGCCGGAGCGCGGGTCAAGCCGGCGCTGCTCGACATCGAGGAGTCCGGCCCGGACGCGTTCGCCGACGTCTTCCGCGGTGCCGACGCCGTCGTGTTCGCCGCCGGCGCCGGGCCCGACGGCCGGGTGGACCGCAAGCGCACGGTCGACCTCGAGGGGTCGCTCAAGTCCCAGCAGGGTGCGGCGCAGGCCGGCGTGCGGCGGTTCCTCCAGGTCTCCGCGATCGGCGTCGACGAGCCGGTCGGGGCCGACGCGGGGGAGGTGTGGCAGGCGTACGTGGCGGCCAAGCGCGACGCCGACGCGGCGCTGCGGGGGTCGGGGCTCGCCTGGACGATCGTGCGGCCCGGTGGGCTGACCGACGACCCCGGCACCGGGCTCGTCCGCCTCGCCGAGCACGTCGAGCGCGGCACGGTCCCGCGCGCCGACGTCGCCGCCGTCCTCGCGGCGGCGCTCGTCACCGACGCGAGCATCCGGAAGCAGTGGGAGCTCGTCTCCGGCGACACCCTCGTCGGGGAGGCGGTCGCCGGGACGGCGTGAGCCGAGACCGACGGATGTCGAGACCGGGCTGAGGTGGCCCATCGAGGTCCGTGCGCCACCTCAGCCCGGGGTCGCGTGCTGGGGTCGGGCGTGCCGAGACGTCAGCCGGCGAGCTGCCTCGCGCGCTCGAGCACGGCGTCGAGCATCTCGGGGGTCAGCCGGCCGGTGAACGTGTTGTGCGGGCTCACGTGGAAGCACCCGAGGACGACGAGCTCCTCGTCGCCCCGGTGCAGCGTCACCTCGGCACCGTGACCGAAGGCCGGGCGCGGGCGCGGGACGTCCCAGCCCTGCTCGGCGAGGGTGGTGAGCAGCGCCTGCCACCCGAACCCGCCGAGCACGACCGCGACCCGTGGTGCGACGAGCTCGATCTCGCGGGACAGCCACGGCCCGCACGTGCGGCGCTCCGTGGAGGTCGGGGCGTTGGCCGGGGGTGCGCACCGCACCGGTGCGGTCATCCGCAGCCCGGTGAGGACGAGCCCGTCGTCGCGGGAGACGGACGTCGGGTGCGACGCGAACCCGGTGCGGTGCAGCGCGGCGACGAGGAAGTCGCCGGACCGGTCGCCGGTGAACATCCGGCCCGTGCGGTTGCCCCCGTCGGCCGCCGGCGCGAGGCCGACGAGCACGACCCCGGCGCGCTCGTCGCCGAAGCCCGGCACGGGCCGGGCCCAGTAGGTCTGCCCGCGGAAGCGTGCCGGCGGGTTCGCCG
>JAEXEM010000044.1 GCA_023401045.1 Actinomycetes bacterium | reverse complement strand
CCGCCGGGCCCGCCGTCGGCGCGGTCGTCGGCGTCGCCGTCGGCGCGGCCCTCGGCCTCGTCAACGGGCTGCTCGTCACGCGCCTCAAGGTCCCCGGGTTCGTCGCGACGCTCAGCACCCTGTCGGTGTACCGCGGCCTCGTGCTCCTCTTCACCGGCGGCGCGCCCATCATGATCGCGTCGACGTCCTTCAAGTCGGTCGCGACCGGCTCGGTGCTCGGCGTCCCGGTGCCGTTCCTCGTCGCGGCGCTGCTCGGCGTCGGCGCGTGGTTCGCGCTCGACCGGATGCGCTTCGGCAAGCACGTCGTCGCCGTCGGCGGCGCACCCGAGGCGGCGGTCGACACCGGCATCAGCGTCGACCGGGTGCTCCTCATGGCGTACCTCACGTCCGGCGCCGCGGCCGGTGTCGGCGGGGTCCTGCTCGCCAGCCAGCTCGGCGTCGTCAACGGCTCCATCGCCTCCGGCCTGGAGCTGCAGGCCATCGCCATCGTCGTCCTCGGCGGCACGAGCATGGCGGGCGGTCGCCCGCGCATCGTCGGCACGTTCATCGCGGCCCTGCTGCTGTCGATGATCAACTCGGGCCTCAACCTGCTCAACGTCCCGTCGTTCTACCAGTACGTCGCGCTGGGAGGCCTCCTGGTCTTCGCGCTGAGCATCGACGGGGCGCAGCGTGCCGCCGTGCGCCGGATGCTCGAAGGGAGGCACTCGTGACCACCACCGGCACCCCCACCGTGCAGGACGCCCCGCGCGCCACGGGTGACGACCGCCCGACGGTCGCCGCTCGCGTCCGCGAGCTGCTCGCACGGCACTACCTCGTCGTCGTCCTGCTCGTCCTGTGCGTCGCGGTCGGCGCCGCCCGGCCGTCCTTCTGGGGGCAGGGCAACCTCTCGAACGTGCTGTTCCAGGCCTCGTTCGTCGGGCTGGCCGCGTGCGGCATGACGCTGCTCATCACCGCCGGGCTGCTCGACCTGTCCGTCGGCGGCGTCATCGCCGTCGCGTCGATCGCCGTGGCGACCGTGCTGCCGCACACGACCATCGGCGCCGCCATCGGCCTCGCGCTGGTCATCGGCGCCGTGCTCGGCCTCGTCAACGGGCTGCTCGTCACGTACGTCCGCATCGCGCCGTTCATCGCGACGCTCGGCACGCTGTACCTCTTCCTCGGGGTCGCGTTCATCTGGACGTCGGGGAAGGTCGTGCCGATCACGTCGAGCAACTACCGGGCGACGACGACCGGCACCGTGGGCTGGCTGCCCGTGCCGTTCCTCGTGTTCGTCGTGCTCGCGGTGCTCACCTACCTCGTGCTGCAGCGCACCTACTTCGGGCGCACGCTGCGCGCGTTCGGGTCGAACGAGCGGGCCGCGGTGCTCGCGGGCCTGCCGGTCGCGCGGGCCAAGGTCGCGGTGTTCGTCGTCGCCGGCATCTGCTTCGCGCTGGCCGGCGTCTTCATGGCCGGCCGGCTGTCCTCCGCGGAGGGCAACATGGCGATGGGCTTCGAGATGAACGTCATCGCCGCCGTCGTCGTCGGTGGCACCGCGCTGCGCGGCGGCCGCGGCACCGCGTTCGGCACCGTCGTCGGTGCCGTCCTCTTCGCGGTGCTCGCCAACGCGCTCAACCTGCTCGCGGTCGCGTCGTACTGGCAGTACGTGCTCACGGGCGCCGTCCTCGTCGCGGCGGTCGCCGCCGGTGCGCGCCGCTCGTCGGCCGCCGAGGTGCGGGGGGCCGGGTGATGGGTGCGCCGACGGTCACCGACGCGGCGACGCGACGGCTCGTCGGCGCCCCCGAGCAGCTCGTGTCCGTCGAGCGGCTGGTCCGCGACGACGGCCCCGGGCGGGGCGCGCCCGTCCTCCTCGTCCACAACCCGCGCGGGCTGTCCTTCGAGGTCCTGCTCGACCGGGGTCTCGACGTCGGCCGGGCGGACGCCCCGGGCCTGCCGGTCGCGTGGCGCTCCGCACGGGGACCGGTCGCCTCGGAGCGCTACGAGCCGCAGGGCACGGGCTGGACCCGCACGTTCGGCGGCGGGCTGCTCAGCACCTGCGGGCTCGCGGCCACCGGTGCGCCGTCGACGGTCGACGGCGTCCACCACGGCCTGCACGGGCGGGTCGGGCACATCCCGGCCGAGCACGTGCGGTGGCGGGTCGTCGACCTCGACGGGTCACCCGCCGTCGAGGTGACGGGGGAGGTCGTCGAGGCGGACCTCGGCACGCCGCCGCTGCGGCTGCGCCGGCGGCTGCTCGCCCCGGTCGACCGGCCGGAGCTGCGCATCGAGGACGTCGTCGTCAACGAGGGCTTCGCCGCGGCGGGTCACATGTTCCGCCACCACCTCAACCTCGGGTACCCGGTCGTCGGGCCGGGCACCGTCGTCACCTCGAGCGCCGTGCCGTTCGCGGTGCGCGACGACGGACCGGTGCCCACGCTGCCGTGGACGCTCGACGTCGCGGCGGACGGCACGGGCGCCGAGTCGGTCGTCTACGCCCGGCCGGAGCCGGGTGCTCCCGCGACCGTCACCGTCACCTCTCCCGACGGGCCGTCGGTCGAGGTCGAGCAGGACACCGCCGGCTGGCCGCTGCTCGTGCTGTGGCGCGACCCGCGGCCCGGGGTCAACGTGCTCGGCGTCGAGCCGTCGACGTCGCGCGACGGCGGGCGGGCCGAGGCGGCCCGCGACGGCGAGCTG
>JAEXEM010000070.1 GCA_023401045.1 Actinomycetes bacterium | reverse complement strand
ATGATGTCGTTCTGGTACCACTTCGCGATCATGTTCGAGGCGCTGTTCATCCTCTCCGCGGTGGACGCCGTGACCCGCGTCGCGCGCTTCCAGCTCGGTGACGCGATCGGCAACCTCGTCCCGAGGTTCCGTGACCCGGGCTGGCGGCTGGGGTCGTGGCTGACGACCGGTGTCGTCGTCGCCGCGTGGGGGTCGCTGCTGCTCATGGGGGTGACCGACCCCAACGGCGGCATCCGGACGCTCTACCCGCTGTTCGGTATCGCGAACCAGCTCATCGCCGCGTGCGCCCTCACGATCGTCACGGTCATGGTCGTGAAGAAGGGCTACGTGAAGTGGGTCTGGATCCCGCTCATCCCGCTCGCCTTCGACACGGCGACGACCTTCGTGGCCTCGTTCCAGAAGATCTTCTCCGACGACCTGGCCGTCGGGTACTGGGCGCTGCACCGGGCCACGAAGGACAAGATCGCCGCCGGTGGCCTCAGCGGCCAGGCGCTCACCGACGCCGAGGCGACGGTGCGCAACACCGCCATCCAGGGCACCCTGTCGATCGTGTTCGTCGTCCTCGTGGCGCTGCTCATGGCGGCCGCGCTCGCCTCGGTCGTCACGGCGCTGCGCGCCGGTGCCGGTGCGGGCAAGGACGTCGGCAGCAGCGAGGACCCGGCGGAGCCGTCGCACCTGTTCGCACCGTCCGGGCTCATGGCTGACCCGCTGGAGCGCAAGTGCGAGGCGGAGTTCGCGGTGGTCGGCGACCCGACCCTGCTCACCGGCGGGAAGCACTGACGTGAGCACGGCACCGGTTCGTGCGTCACGCGGCACGACCGCGACAGCCCCGGCCCGCGCCATCCTCTCGGGCCTGACGGGACTGTGCCGCTCGATCCGGTGGTACGTGCGCGAGCTCTCGGGGGAGGCGGCGTACGACAGGTACGTCGCCGCCCACGAGCGGACCTGCCCCGACCACGAGCCGCTCACCCGCGCGCAGTGGTGGCGGGCACGGGACGACGTCCGTGAGCGCACGTCGCACGAGAGGTGCTGCTGAAGCACCTGCACACCGGGGCGCCGGATCGGCGGGCGACACAGCCCGCCGGCCCGGCGCACCGGTCGGGAAGACCGTGGTGCGAACCGCCGCCGCGCCTCCGGACCCGGAGGCCCTCCACGGGCTCAGCCGCGCGCGCAGTCCTCGCAGGTGCCGACGAAGTCGAGCGAGTGCTCGAGGTCGGTGAAGCGGTGCTCGGTGGCGAGGGCGTCGACGAGCTGCTCGAGCTCGGGTGCGGCGACCTCGACGGTGCGGCCGCAGGAGCGGCACACGAGGTGGTGGTGGTGCTCGCTGCGGGGCTCGCAGCGCAGGTAGGTGTGCTCGCCGGTGGGCTGGAGCTGGACCTCGAGGTCGCCCTGCTCGGCCATCGCGTTGAGCGTGCGGTACACCGTCGCGAGGCCGATCTCCTGGCCGCGCTGCTGCAGGAGCTGGTGGATCTGCTGCGCGCTGCGGAACTCGGCGACCTCGTCGAGCAGCTCCGTGATCGCCACGCGCTGACGCGTGACCCGCTGGCCGATCACACGACCACCTCCCGTCCCCTCGCGTTCTCAACGAGCAACGGTAGTTGAGAATTCCCCGGGCGTGGACGCCCGGGGTGCGGGATGAACCCGGCGGATCCGACACGCCGGGCCGTCACGCTTCCGCGTGACGTCCGTCAGGGTGATGATCGACCGCACGAGGTCGCCGTCGGGGGCCGGCGGGACCGTCCATCGTCATCGCCGGAGCTGACATGACCACGACCCGCGACGCGCAGCTGCCCGAGTACACCCCCGAGGAGCGGGCCGAGATCCTGCGGGACGACGCCGGGGTCCCCGTCGGCGTCGTCGAGAAGCCCCGCTGGACACCCGCGAAGGTCGCGCTGTGGGTGGCGATCTCCCTCGTCGGGGCGCTCGGCTGGACGATGCTCGCGATCGTCCGCGGGGAGCAGGTCAGCACCGTGTGGTTCGTCGTCACCGCCGTCGCGACCTACGCCATCGCGTACCGGTTCTACGCGCTCTACATCCAGCGGCGCATCATGCGCCCGGACGACCGCCGCGCCACACCCGGCGAGCGCATCGACAACGGACGCGACTTCGACCCCACCGACCGGCGCGTGCTCTACGGGCACCACTTCGCGGCCATCGCCGGTGCCGGGCCGCTCGTCGGACCGGTCCTCGCGGCCCAGATGGGGTACCTGCCGGGGACGCTGTGGATCATCGTCGGCGTCGTCGTCGCCGGCGGCGTGCAGGACATGCTCGTGCTCTTCCACTCGATGCGCCGCGGGGGCCGCTCGCTCGGGCAGATGGCTCGCGACGAGATCGGCCGCTTCGGGGGCACGGTCGCGCTCGTCGTCGTCCTCGTCATGCTGATGATCGTCCTCGCGGTGCTCGCGCTCGTGTGCGTCAACGCGCTCGCCGAGTCGCCGTGGGGCGTGTTCTCCGTCGGGTGCACGATCCCGATCGCCCTGCTCATGGGGCTCTACCTGCGGTTCCTCCGGCCCGGCCGGGTCACCGAGGTCTCGGTCATCGGCTTCGTCGCGCTCATCGCGGCGATCGTCGGCGGGCGCTGGGTCGCCGAGTCGTCGTGGGGGGAGTTCTTCCACCTCACCCCGACGACGCTCGTCGTCTGCATGGTGATCTACGGCTTCCTCGCCGCGGTGCT
>JAEXEM010000430.1 GCA_023401045.1 Actinomycetes bacterium | reverse complement strand
GTCGAGCAGCGTGGGGCGCGGATCGTCGAGGGCACCCGGGCGCTGCGGCTCTCGCCGCGCGCCGTCCTCACCGACCACGGCACCGTCCGCGCCCGGTGGGTGGTCCGCGCGACGGAGGCGTGGACGGCGACGCTGCCGGGCTCGCGCCGTCGCGTCGCGCCGGTGTACTCCCACATGATCGCGACCGCGCCGCTGCCCGCCGACGTGTGGGCGAGCGTCGGGCTCGACCGCGGCCAGACGTTCGCCGACGCGCGCAACCTCGTCGTCTACGGCCAGCGCACGGCCGACGACCGGCTCGCGTTCGGCGGCCGCGGCGCGCCCTACCACCTGGGCTCGACGATCTCCCCGGCGTACGACGACGCCACGGGGATCCACGAGCGGCTGCGCCTCGCCCTCGTCGACCTGCTCCCCCAGCTCGACGGGACGACGGTGACGCACGCGTGGGGCGGCCCGCTCGCCGTGCCGCGCGACTGGCACCCCTCGGTCGGGCTCGACGCGTCGACCGGCATGGCGTGGGCGGGCGGGTACGTCGGGGACGGGGTCGCGACGTCGAACCTCGCCGGCCGCACCCTCGCCGACCTCCTCACCGGGGCCGACACACCGCTCACCCGCCTGCCCTGGGTGGGTCACCGCTCACCGGACTGGGAGCCGGAGCCGCTGCGCTGGGCGGGGATCACGGCCGCACGCTGGGCGACGGCGTGGGCGGACCGCGTCGAGCGGCGCACCGGCCGCTCGAGCCGTCTCGCCGAGGCGCTGACGCCGCTGCTGGGTGGCTGACGCGCCCCCGTCGCACCGTCGGACCCGACGGCCCGCGGGTCAGTCCGCCAGCACCTCGTGGGCACGCGCCCGTGCCCAGCGCTCGGCGTCGAGCACGGCGTCGAGGGTGAGCGCGTCCGGGCGGGTGCCGTCGTGCTCGGAGAGCACGCGCTCGACCGTCCGGACGACCTGACCGAAGCCGATGCGCCCGCCGAGGAACGCCGCGACGGCCTCCTCGTTGGCGGCGTTGTAGACGGCCGGGTGCGTCGACGAGGCCGCCACCGCGGAGCGCGCGAGCGCGACGGCGGGGAAGACCTCCTCGTCGAGCGGCTCGAACGTCCACGAGGTCGCGGCGGTCCAGTCGCACGGTCGCGCCGCACCGGGCACCCGGTCCGGCCACGCGAGGCCGAGCGCGATCGGCAGGCGCATGTCGGGCGGCGACGCCTGCGCGATCGTCGAGCCGTCGACGAACTCGACCATCGAGTGCACGACGGACTGCGGGTGGACGACGACCGCGATGTCGGCGACCGGCACGTCGAAGAGCAGGTGCGCCTCGATGAGCTCGAGGCCCTTGTTCATGAGGCTCGCGGAGTTGACCGTGACGACCGGGCCCATCGACCACGTCGGGTGGGCGAGCGCCTGCTGCGGGGTGGCAGCCGCGACCTGCTCGGCGCTCCAGCCCCGGAACGGCCCGCCCGAGGCGGTGAGGACGAGCCGGCTCACCTCGCGCGGGGCGCCGGAGCGCAGCGCCTGCGCGATGGCCGAGTGCTCGGAGTCGACGGGCACCACCTGGTCGGGCCGGACGGCCGCGGCGTGCACGAGCGCACCGCCGACCACGAGCGACTCCTTGTTCGCCAGCGCGAGCGTGCTGCCGGCGCGCAGCGCCGCGAGCGTCGGCAGGAGCCCGACGGACCCGGTGATGCCGTTGAGGACGACGTCCGCCCCGGAGGCGGCGAGCTCGGCGGCGGCCTCGGGGCCGACGAGCACCCGCGTGCCCGGCAGCGCGTCACGCACGACGGCCCCGGCGGCGGGGTCGGCCACGGCGACGGCCGGCACGTCGTGCGCACGCACCTGGGCGACGAGCGCAGCCGGGTCGGCCCCACCCGCCGAGAGCCCCGTCACCCGGAACCGGTCGGGGTTGGCCGCGACGATGTCGAGCGCCTGCGTGCCGATCGACCCGGTGGAGCCGAGGACGACGACGGTCCGCGGCCAGGACGTCGCCGGCCGCGGCTCGGACGTGCTCACTCGACCCCGAGGAGGACCTCGACGGCGCGCGCGACGAACGCGTCGACCGGTCCCTCGGCGTAGCCGTTGCGGCCGTTGCGGCGGCGGAACGTCGTCGCGCGCACCTCGGCCGCGGTCAACGGTGCGCCGTTGTCGAAGAACGCGACGAGCCGGTGGCACAGCGCGTCGACGTCGGCGGGCTCGTAGCCCTGCCGGCGCCCCTGCGGCGGTGCGAACCTGTCACCGTCGGGCCGCCCGAGGCGGCCGTAGAGCGTGCGGGCACGGGCGCCGAGGTGCTCCATCCACGCCTCCTGCCCGCGCTCGGCGACGAACTGCGCGCGGTGGCGCGCGACGAACGCGGCCTCCAGGCGGTCGAGCGCGGCGTCGACGGCCGCCGTCACGTAGCCGCCGCGCACGAGGTCGAACGCCACCGTCCGCACGTCTGCGCCGGACAGCGCCGTCGCGGGGCCCTGCTCGTAGACCGAGCGCGCGTGCGAGAAGAACTCGTCGACCTCGTCCGGGTCGTAGCCGCGCCTCATGCCCGACACGGTCCGGAACATGCCGTCGCTCACTCGTCCTCCTCCGCCGCGAGCTGGCCGCACGCGCCGTCGATGTCGCTCCCGCGGGTGTCCCGGATGGTCGTGGGGATCCCGTGCGCCCGCAAGCGTGCCACGAACTCCCGCTCGACCTCGGGATCGCTCGCCGTCCAGCGCGAGCCGGGTGTCGGGTTGAGCGGGATCGGGTTGCAGTGGACCCATCCGCTGCCGCGGGCGACGAGCTTCTCGGCGAGCAGGTCCGCACGCCACGCGTGGTCGTTGACGTCCCGGATGAGCGCGTACTCGATGGAGACGCGGCGGCCGGTGACGTCGAAGTAGCGACGTGCGGAGTCGAGCGCCTCGTCGACGCTCCACCGCGTGTTGACCGGCACGAGCTCGCTGCGCAGCTCGTCGTCGGGGGCGTGCAGCGACAGCGCGAGCGTCACCGGGATCCCCTCCTTGGCGAGCTTGTCCATCGCGGGCACGAGGCCGACCGTCGAGACGGTGACGTTCCGGGCGGACATCCCGAACCCGTCCGGGGTCGGCGCGACGAGCCGCCGCACCGTCGCCATGACCGACTTGTAGTTCGCGAGCGGCTCGCCCATCCCCATGAACACGACGTTCGTCAGGCGGGTCGCGCCGCCGGGCACCTCCCCGGCGGCGAGCGCGCGCGCCGCCTCACGGACCTGCTCGACGATCTCCGCGGTCGACAGGTTCCGGGTGAGACCGATCTGGCCGGTCGCGCAGAACGCGCACGCCAGCCCGCACCCGGCCTGCGACGAGACGCACAGGGTCGCTCGGCTCGCGTACCGCATGAGCACCGACTCGACCTTCGCGCCGTCGAACAGGTGGTAGAGCGTCTTGACGGTCGTCCCGTGGTCGGCCGTGAGGGTCCGGCTCGTCGTCAGCAGGCGCGGGAACAGGTCCTCGACGAGGACGTCACGGCTCGCCTTCGGCAGGTCGGTCATGGCGGCGGGGTCCGCCGTGAGGTGCGTGAAGTAGTGCGTCGCGAGCTGCTTGCTGCGGAACGGCTTCTCGCCGAGCGCGGTGACGGCCTCGACCCGTTCCTCGGGTGTGAGGTCGACGAAGTGACGCGGCGGCTTGCCGCGCGCGCCGCGGGACGGGGCGGTGAGCTGCAGGCGCACGGGGGTGGCGGACACGGTCGGCGCCTCCTCTCGGGTGGGGACGGGGATCAGCCGGCGGGCGGCTGGAGGACGGTGAGGAGGACCCACACCGTCGGGGCGGTGAGCAGCATCGAGTCGAGCCGGTCGAGGACGCCGCCGTGGCCCGGCAGCACCCGGCCCATGTCCTTGAGCTCGAGGTCGCGCTTGAGCATCGACTCGGCGAGGTCGCCGAGCGTCGCGGACACGACGGTGCCGACGCCGAGGAGCGCACCGACGACGGGCTCGCCCTGGAAGACCGTCTGCACACCGACGACCCCGACGACGCTCGCGAGGACGAGCGAGCCGAGCAGCCCCTCCCAGGACTTCTTCGGGCTCACCGACGGGGCGAGCGGGTGCCGCCCGAGCAACGTGCCGACGACGTAGCCGCCGGTGTCGCACGCGACCGCGAGGAGGATGAGCAGCGCGACGCGCGCGGGCCCGTCCGGCTCGGCGAGCAGGAGCATGACGAACCCGCCGAGGAACGGCAGGTACGCGGCGGCGAACGTGGCCGCCGACGCGTCGCGCAGGGCGGCCTCGCCGTTGCCGTCGAGCACCCGCCACAGCACCGCGCCGCCCACCGTGAGGAGGAAGGCGACGAACAGCGCCTCGGTGCCGGCGACGTACGCCGACACGAGGATGCCGGCGGAGCCGACGACGAGCGGGACCAGCGGGACGTGGATGGACCGGCGCGTGAACGCCTGGGCCAGCTCCCACATCGCGACGCCGACCGCGACGACCGCGAGGACGACGAAGGCCTCCTTGCGGATGAACAACGAGGCGCCGACGGCGGCGAGAAGGAGCACTCCGACCGTCACCGCGGCAGGGAGGTCCCTGCCGGCGCCGGACGTGCGCGGGGCGGCGAGCTGGGACATCAGACCTCGAGCAGCTCGCTCTCCTTGGAGGCGAGCAGCTGGTCGATGACCTCGACGTGCCGCTTCGTCAGTGCCTCGAGCTCCTTCTCGGCACGGGCCACCTCGTCCTCGCCCGCCTCGCCGTCCTTCGCGATGCGGTCGAGCTCCTCCTTGGCACGGCGACGCACGGAGCGCACCGAGATGCGGGCGTCCTCCGCCTTCGACTTCGCGAGCTTGACGAAGTCCTTGCGCCGCTCGGCCGTGAGGGCGGGCAGCACGACGCGCACGACGTTGCCGTCGTTCGTCGGGTTGACGCCGAGGTCGGAGTCGCGCAGCGCCTTCTCGATCGCGGTCATCGACGACTTGTCGAACGGCGAGACGAGGATCGTGCGCGCCTCGACGACGTTGAACGACGCGAGCTGCTGCAGCGGCGTCGCCGAGCCGTAGTAGTCGACGAAGACCTTGGCGAACATCGCCGCGTTCGCCCGGCCGGTGCGGATGGCGGCGAAGTCCTCCTTCGCGACCTCCACGGCCTTGTCCATCTTCTCCTCGGCCTCGAGGAGTGTGTCGTCGATCACCGGTGCTCCTTCGTTGTCGGACGGCCGCGCGGGCCGTCGGTGCGTGTGTGCGCCGGTCAGCTCGCGGTGACGAGCGTCCCGATCTTCTCACCTTCGAGCGCGCGCGTGACGTTGCCGTGCTCCTCGAGCCCGAAGACGCGCATCGGCACGTCGTTGTCGCGGCAGAGGCTGAGCGCCGAGGTGTCCATGACGCCGAGCTCGCCGACGATGGCCTCGGTGTACGTGAGGTGCTCGAGCTTGCGGGCGTCCGGGTCCCGGCGGGGGTCGGCGCTGTAGACGCCGTCGACGCCGTTCTTGCCCATGAGCACCTCCTGGCAGTGCGTCTCGAGGGCGCGCTGCACGGCGACGGTGTCGGTGGAGAAGTACGGCATGCCCGCGCCGGCGCCGAAGATGACGACGCGCCCCTTCTCGAGGTGGCGGATGGCGCGCAGCGGGATGTACGGCTCGGCGACCTGGCCCATGGTGATGGCGGTCTGCACGCGCGTGCTCACACCGGCCTGCTCGAGGAAGTCCTGCAGGGCGAGGCAGTTCATCACGGTGCCGAGCATGCCCATGTAGTCGGCACGCGCCCGGTCCATCCCGCTGACCTGGAGCTCGGCGCCGCGGAAGAAGTTCCCCCCGCCGACGACGATGGCGACCTGCACGCCCGCGCGCACCGCGACCCCGATCTCCTCGGCGATCCGCCGGACCACCGGCACGGCGAGCCCGATGGAGCCGCCCCCGAAGCTCTCGCCGGACAGCTTGAGCAGGACGCGCCGCGCGCTGCCCGGGTCGTTCGTGATCGCGCCCTGCGACGTCGACGGCTGCTGGCTCACGGGTCCTCCACCTCGATCGTGCGCCTGGTGGGCGCGCTGGCCGCTGGTTCGGTCCGGGTCGCCCGGCGGTCGGCGGGCGCCCGGTGCGGCGGTGGCCCCGACCCGAGCGGGTTGGGGC
>JAEXEM010000069.1 GCA_023401045.1 Actinomycetes bacterium | reverse complement strand
TCGTCCTCGGGACGTGCGTCCATGGGAGCACTCTAGAGTCGGACCCGACGAGTCGGCCCGTCGCGGCCGGCGGCAGGTCCGGCCGAGCCGTGCACCCCCCGAGGGAGCGCACGACGCGGCGGACGGTGAGCGAGGAGACACGTTGTTCTACTGGTTGATGAAGCGGGTGTTCGTCGGACCCCTGCTGCGCCTGGTCTACCGGCCGTGGGTGCGCGGCGCCCAGCACGTCCCCGCAGAGGGTGGCGCCATCCTCGCGAGCAACCATCTCGCCGTCATCGACTCGTTCTTCCTGCCGATCGTGCTCGACCGGGAGATCGTCTTCATCGGCAAGCAGGAGTACTTCACAGGGCGCGGGATCAAGGGCCGGCTCACCGCGGGGTTCATGCGCGGCGTCGGCACCATCCCGGTCGACCGTGGGGGCGGCAAGGCAGGGGAGGCCGCGCTGCGCACCGGCATGCGCCGGCTCGCCGAGGGCGGGCTGTTCGGGATCTACCCCGAGGGAACGCGCAGCCCCGACGGGCGGCTCTACCGCGGGAAGACCGGCGTGGCGCGTCTCGCGCTCGAGTCCGGCGCACCCGTCGTGCCCGTCGCGATGGTCGGGACCGACGTCGCCCAGCCGCTCGGGCGCAGGATCCCCAAGATCATGCGCATCGGCGTCGTCATCGGTGAGCCCCTCGACTTCTCGCGCTACCGCGGCATGGAGAACGACCGGTTCATCCTGCGGTCGGTGACCGACGAGATCATGTACGCCATCATGAGCCTGTCGGGCCAGGAGTACGTCGACGTCTACGCGGCGACCCAGAAGGCCCGCATCGCGACCGGGCACCCCGCCGCCGAGCGGGGCGAGCAGCTGCCGGCCGCTCCCGGGGGCCGTCCGGTGCCCGATGTCCAGGTTCCGGTCCCGCCGCAGGACGAGACCCCGCCGTCAGTAGGATGAGAACGACCCGGCCGCGTGCCGGGAGCGTGCGCGTGCCCGACGGTGCGTGCCCGCCGTGACCTGCGCACCCGTTCGCGGCACCCCCGGACCTCGGTCCCGGGAGGGCGTCGAGGACGGGCCCCACGCTTGGCGACGGCCCGGGCGCGCCCCGCGTCCGCGCCGTCCAGTGCTCGACCCAACGAGAGGTGTGTCCCATGTCGGTCCGTCGCGTCGCCCTTCTGACCGCCGGCGGTTTCGCTCCCTGCCTGTCCTCCGCGGTCGGGGGTCTCATCGAGCGGTACACCGAGATCGCGCCCGAGGTCGAGATCATCGCCTACCAGCACGGCTACCACGGTCTGCTGCTGGGTGAGTCGATCACCGTCACGCCCGAGGTGCGTGCCAAGGCCGGTGTCCTCCACCGCTTCGGCGGCTCCCCGATCGGCAACTCCCGCGTCAAGCTGACGAACGCCAAGGACTGCGTCAAGCGCGGCCTGGTGAAGGAGGGCGAGGACCCGCTCAAGGTCGCCGCCGAGCAGCTCAAGGCCGACGGCGTCGACGTGCTCCACACCATCGGTGGGGACGACACGAACACGACCGCCGCCGACCTCGCCGCGTACCTGCACGAGAACGGCTACGAGCTCACGGTCGTCGGCCTGCCGAAGACGATCGACAACGACGTCGTGCCGATCCGCCAGTCGCTCGGCGCGTGGACCGCTGCCGACGAGGCCGCCGGCTTCGCGCGCAACATCATCGGCGAGCACCGCTCGGGCCCGCGCATGCTCATCGTCCACGAGGTCATGGGCCGCCACTGCGGCTGGCTCACCGCGGCGGCCGCCGCCGAGTACCGCAAGTGGCTCGACCTGCAGGAGTGGGTCCCGGGCATCGGCCTGACCAAGGAGCGGTGGGACGTCCACGCCGTCTTCCTGCCCGAGCTCGCGCTCGACATCGACGCCGAGGCCGAGCGCCTCAAGGCCGTCATGGACGAGATCGGCAACGTCAACATCTTCCTCTCCGAGGGTGCGGGCATGCACGAGATCGTCGAGCAGCTCGAGGCCGCCGGCGAGACCGTCGAGCGTGACCCGTTCGGGCACGTCAAGCTCGACACGATCAACCCCGGCCAGTGGTTCGCCAAGCAGTTCGCGGCCAAGCTCGGCGCCGAGAAGGTCATGGTCCAGAAGTCCGGGTACTACTCGCGTGCCGCGGCCGCGCACCCGGAGGACCTGCGCCTCATCAAGTCGATGACCGACCTGGCCGTCGAGTGCGCGCTGCGCGGTGAGTCCGGCGTCATCGGCCACGACGAGGAGAACGGCGACCGCCTGCGCGCGATCGAGTTCCCCCGCATCGCCGGCGGCAAGGCGTTCGACGTCGACCAGCCGTGGTTCGGCGCCATGCTCGCCGACATCGGTCAGCCGTTCGCCCGCGCGAGCCACGCGTGAGCGTCGAGCCGGACCCGCAGCTCGTCGCGGGCCTCGACGCCTGGGAGACGCTGGCGGTCGCGCAGCAGCCGCAGTGGCCCGACCCGGCCGAGGTCCGTCGCGTCCGCGACCGTCTCGCGACGCTGCCGCCGCTCGTCTTCGCCGGTGAGGCGGACGCGCTGCGGGCGCAGCTCGCGGCGGCGCAGCGCGGCGAGGCGTTCGTCCTCCAGGGCGGGGACTGCGCGGAGACGTTCGCGTCCGCGACGGCGGACAACATCCGCAACAGGATCAAGACGATCCTGCAGATGGCCGTCGTGCTCACGTACGGCGCGAGCCTGCCCGTGGTGAAGATGGGCCGGATGGCGGGTCAGTACGCCAAGCCGCGCTCGTCGGACGTCGAGACGCGTGACGGTGTCACGCTGCCCGCCTTCCGCGGCGACATCATCAACGGGTTCGACTTCACGCCGGAGGCGCGTACGCCGGACCCGCAGCGGCTGCTCGAGGCGTACCACACCTCGGCGTCGACGCTCAACCTCATCCGGGCGTTCACGACCGGTGGCTTCGCGTCCCTGCTGCGCGTCCACGAGTGGAACCGCGGCTTCACCGCGAACCCCGCGTACTCGCGCTACGAGGAGATCGCGGCCGAGATCGACCGGGCCATCAGGTTCATGGCGGCCTGCGGGGCGGACTTCGAGGCCCTGCGCACGGTCGACTTCTTCTCCGCCCACGAGGGGCTGCTGCTCGACTACGAGCGGCCCCTCACGCGGATCGACTCGCGCACCGGCCTGGCCTACGACTGCTCGGCGCACTTCGTGTGGATCGGTGAGCGCACGCGGCGGCTCGACGAGGCGCACGTCGACTTCTTCTCGCGTGTGCAGAACCCGGTCGGCGTCAAGCTCGGCCCGACGGCGACGGGCGACGACGCGATCGCGCTCATCGACCGGCTCAACCCCACGGGGGAGCCGGGGCGGCTGACGTTCGTCACGCGCATGGGTGCCGGCAAGGTCCGTGACCTGCTGCCCGCGCTCGTGGAGAAGGTCACCGCCGACGGCCGCCCCGTCACCTGGGTGTGCGACCCGATGCACGGCAACGGCATCACGTCGGCCACCGGGTACAAGACACGCCGCTTCAGCGACGTCATGGACGAGGTGGCCGGCTTCTTCGAGGTCCACCGTGCGCTGGGGACGATCCCCGGCGGCCTGCACGTCGAGCTCACCGGTGACGACGTCACCGAGGTGCTCGGCGGCACCGAGGAGATCGACGACGAGGGCCTCGCGCTGCGCTACGAGACGCTCGTCGACCCGCGCCTCAACCACCAGCAGTCGCTGGAGATGGCGTTCCAGGTCGTCGAGCTGCTGCGGCGGGCCTGAGACCACGACGACGGAGCCCCGGCGGGGAGGACCCGGCCGGGGCTCCGTGGCGCCCGGGCCCGTGCGGCGATCGACGCCTCTCCGGCTGTGGTGCGCACCTGTGCGGGCGCACCGGGTGTCGCGTGGCCGGTTCAGGCGTGGGTCAGACGACGGTGAGCGTGATCGTGCTGCCCTTGGGTGCCGTCTGCCCACCGGGGACGCTCTGGTCGACGACGCGGCCGATGAGGCCGCCCCAGGAGTTCTTGCGCTCGACCTTGAAGCCGGCCTCCTCGAGCTGGGCCTTCGCCTTGTCGTAGTCCACCTGGACGACGTTCGGGACGACGACCGGCTCAGGGCCCTTCGACACCGTGACGGTGACGACGTCCCCACGGTGCGCTGTCGCACCCGCGACGGGGGACTGCTCGATGATCCGGCCGGCCGGCACCGAGTCGTGGAACGCCTCGATCGCCTCGACGGTGAGCGCGTCCGGTGCGAGCTGCTCCTGCGCCGCCTCGACCGTGATGTTGACGACGGAGGTGACCGTCACCGGGGCGGGGCCTGCGGAGAGGACGAGCGTGACGATGCTGCCGCGGCGCACCTGCGCCCCGGCCTCGACGTCGGACCCGTCCGTGAGGCGCGCGCTCAGCACGCTCCCGGTCGGGGCCTCGTCGTGGTGCTCCGGGTCGCCGTAGGCCGCCTCGAGGTCCGCCGCCTCGAGCGCGTCCTCGGCGTCGGCCTGCATCGCCCCGACGAGCCCCTCGGGGACGACCACGAGGTCGGGCCCCTTCGACACGACGTACGTCACGGTGCCGTCCTTGCGGACGCGCTCACCGGGCCCCGGGTCGGTCGAGACGACCGCACCGGCCTCGACCTCGTCGTCGAACGCCTCGTCGCGCGTGTGCGCGAGACCGGCGTCCTCGAGCGCCGCGACGGCCTCGTCCTCGGACACCTCGACGACGTCGGGGACCTGCGTGTACGCGCCGGGACCGGCTGCGACGAACCACCAGGCGCCGAGCCCGGCGAGGACGAGCGCACCGACGAGGCCGAGCAGCAGCGCCAGGCGGCGCCGCCGCGCGGGTGGCGGCGTCCCGGCGGCCGCGCCCAGCCCGATCGGGAGGGCGACGGTGCCGCCGCGTGCGTGCGCACCGACGGGGACGTGCGTCGTCGCGTCGCCGTCGGCCGAGCCGTCGTCGTCGAGCAGGTCGTCGTCGAGCGCGTCGTCGTCGGTCGTCGTGGGGAGGTCGTCCGCCGGGACGACGTCGGCGCGGCGGTCGAGCACGACCTCGTCGAGTGCGGCACGCGTCCGCCGCACGAGGTGGAGCGCGGACGTCGCGTCGACAGGACGGTCGGCGGGGTCGTGCGCGGCGAGCGCCGCCACGAGCTCGTCGACCTCCGAGGGCACCCACTCCACACGTGTCGACGGCGCGGGCACCTGCGTCGTCACGTGCTGGAGCGCGACCTGGATGGGCGTCTCGCCGGTGAACGGCTGCCCGCCCGTGAGCATCTCGAAGAGCATGACGCCGACGGCGTAGACGTCCGTGCGCGGGTCCGCGGTCCCGTGCTGGACGAGCTCCGGCGCGAGGTAGGCGACGGTGCCGAGCACCGTGCCGGTCGACGTGGCCGTCACCTCGGTGACGGCCCGGGCGAGCCCGAAGTCGGCGACCCGGACCCGGTCGTCCTCGCCGATGAGGACGTTCTCGGGCTTGACGTCCCGGTGGACGAGGCCAGTGCGGTGCGCGACGGCGAGAGCGTCGAGGACGCTCTCGGTCACGCGCAGGGCCTCGCGCAGCGTGAGGGACCCCTCCTGGGAGATCCGTCGGCGCAGGTTGGTCCCGGCGACGTACTCCATCGTGAGGTAGCTCGTCCCGCCGTCGACGCCCTGGTCGAAGACCGCGACGAGACCGGGGTGGGTGAGGCGGGCGGCGCTGCGGGCCTCCCGCCGGAAGCGCGCGACGAACGCCCCGCCGGAGTCTCCCTCGGCGAGGTGCGGGTGCATGACCTTGAGCGCGACCTCCCGGTCGAGCCGACGGTCGACGGCGAGGTACACGGTGGCCATGCCGCCGCGCGCGATCCGGGAGACGACCTCGTAGCGCCCGCCGACCATGCGGCCGACGAGCGGATCGGTGACGGTGGCTCCCACGCGCGGCAGTCTACGGGCGAGGGCGGGCGGAACCGGGGAGCCTGGCCGCGTCAGGCGAAGCGCGTCATGAGGGTCTGCACGTTCGCCACGTAGCGGCGCGTGTCGGAGAACATCCCGTTGCGCTTCACCGACGCCGAGCCCTGGTAGTACGACGCGATCGCGGTCGGGAGGTCGGGCGAGGTCCGCACGAGCGAGCGCAGGATGGCGACGCCCGCGACGACGTTGTCGTCCGGGTCGAGCAGGTTGAGGTGACGCCCGACGAGCTGCGACGCCCACTCGCCGGACGACGGGATGACCTGCATCGTGCCGATGGCGTTGGCGGGGGAGACGGAGGAGTGGACGAACCCCGACTCCTGGAAGGCGACCGCCTGCGCGAGCGCGGGGTCGACCCCCATCTGGCGCGCGGTGGCTGCGACCTTCTCCTGCATCTGCGCGCGCGAGGGCACGCCGGTGGCCAGGAGGGTGGCCTTGTTCTCGTTCGCGGCCCCGACGACGTGGTCGGGGTAGGTCCGGCCCGCGAACGTGTTGCCGACGAGCTGCGTCGAGGCGGGCGCGGCGGCGGGTGCGGCGGCGGGTGCGGCCGCGGTGCCGCCGGCCCCGGGGATCGTCAGGCGCTGCCCGGCGCGGATGAAGGCGCGCTGGTCGAGGCCGTTGGC
>JAEXEM010000063.1 GCA_023401045.1 Actinomycetes bacterium | reverse complement strand
TCCCCGCGGCGACCGGCCGTCGTCCGCGCTCACGCGGCGGTGCGGGCCGCTCCGTCGCGCGCCCCGGGGGCCCACACGTCGCCCGGCACGTCCCCGGGCAGCAGCGGGTTGCCGTGCCCGACGAAACGGTCGTCGTCACGGCCGTCGCGGCGTGCGGCCCGGTAGTCGGCGAGCGCGCCGAGCGCCCAGCGGGACAGCAGCACGATCGCCACGAGGTTGACGGTCGCCATGAAGGCCATCGCGATGTCGGCCAGGGCCCAGACGGTGGTGAGCGCGAGCAGGGACCCGATCCCGACCGCAGCCAGGACGAGTGTGCGCAGGGCCGTGAGCGCCCTCCCGTGGATGCCGAGGTAGGTGAGGTTGGTCTCCGCGTACGAGTAGTTGCCGAGCACCGAGCTGAAGGCGAACGTGAAGACGAGGACGGTCATCGGCAGGGCCGCCCAGTCCCCGAGCTCGTGGGTGACCGCGTCGGACGTGAGCGCCGCACCCGCACTGGGGCCGGTGCGTCCCGGCACGTAGACGTCCGGCCCGGCCGACAGCACGACGAACGCCGTCGCCGAGCACACGAGCATGGTGTCGACGAACACCCCGAGCGACTGCACGAGCCCCTGCTTCACCGGGTGCGAGACGGTGGCCGTCGCGGCCGTGTTGGGGACCGACCCCATGCCCGCCTCGTTCGAGAACAGTCCGCGCTTCGTCCCGTTGAGGACGGCGGCGAGGAGCCCGCCACCGGTGCCGGCGAGCGCCGTGTCCAGCCCGAACGCCCCCTCGATGATCTGCCGCAGCACGTCGGGCAGGGCCGACGCGTTGAGTGCGACGACGACGAGAGCGAGCAGGATGTACAGGCCCGCCATGAACGGCACGACGACCTCGGCGACACGCGCCACGCGACGCACCCCGCCGAACAGCACGGGCGCGGCGACGACCATGAGCCCGACCGCCGTCCACGGCGCCGGGAGCCGGTGGTTCGAGGCGAGCGTGTCGGCGATGGTGTTGGCCTGCACCATGTTGAACGCGAACCCGAAGGTGACGACGAGCAGCACGGCGAAGACCGCGCCCCACCGGTACGACCCGAGCCCGCGCTGGATGTAGTAGGCCGGGCCGCCCCGGTAGGAGCCGTCGGGCTGACGCACCTTGAACACCTGCGCGAGGGTCGCCTCGACGAGCGCGGTGGCCATCCCGACGGCGGCGACGAGCCACATCCAGAACACCGCGCCCGGCCCACCGAGGGTGAGCACCACCGCGACGCCGGCGATGTTGCCCGTGCCCACCCGGGACGCGAGCCCGACGGCGAACGCCTGGAACGACGAGATCCCGCCGGCGGAGCCCGCGCGCGACGAGAACAGCTGCCGGACCATCGCCGGGAACAGACGCACCTGCACGGCGCCCGTGCGTGCGGTGAACCACAGGCCGACGCCGACGAGCAGGTAGACGAGCCAGTACGAGTAGAGGGCGTCGGTGAGCCAGTCGATGCCGACCTGCAGGTCCATGCACGCCCCCCGTCCGTCGCCCTCCGCCGAGGCTAGGGCGATCTCGCGTGGGGGGCGAGGTCAGGGCGACGGGCCTACGGGGTGCGGCGCAGCACCGGGTTGCGCAGGACGCCGATCTCCTCGACCTCGACCTCGACGACGTCGCGGTGCTCGAGGCGCCCGACGCCCGCCGGGGTGCCGGTGAGGATGACGTCGCCGGGCAGCAGCGTGAAGACCTCGGAGACGTAGGACACGAGGTAGGCGACATCGAAGACCATCTGCGACGTGCGGCCGTCCTGCCGCGGCTCGCCGTTGACGCGGGCGGTGACGGCGAGGTCGTCGACGTCGAGGCCGGGCACGACCCACGGGCCCAGGGGGCACGAGGTGTCGAAGCCCTTGGCACGGGTCCACTGGTCGTCGGAGCGCTGGATGTCGCGGGCCGTCACGTCGTTGGCGACGGTGTAGCCGAAGACGTGCTGCAGCGCGCGCTCGGGGGTGACGTCCTTCGTCACCTTGCCGATGACGACCGCGAGCTCGGCCTCGTGCTCGACGTGCTCGGTCCAGTCCGGCAGGACGATCGGGTCGTCCGGACCGACGACGGAGGTGTTGGGCTTGAGGAACAGCAACGGCGAGGTGGGCACCGCGTTGCCGTGCTCGGCGGCGTGGGCGGCGTAGTTGCGCCCGACACCGACGATCTTCGAGCGCGGGATCACGGGGGCGAGCAGCCGGACGCCGTCGTCGTCGAGCCGGACCCGCTCACCGGTGGGCTGCACCGGCGTGTAGATCGGGTCGCCCGTGATGACGACGAGCTCCTCGCGGCCGGGCTCGCCCTCGACGAGCGCGTAGCGGGGGTCGGAACCGTTGGTGAACCTGGCGATGCGCACGAGGGACACCCTAGGCAGGTCGACGCACCGGCGACGACATCACACCCGGGCGAGGACCTCGCCGTGCAGCACCGAGAACCAGCCGTCGGGCGAGGTCCCCCACTCGCGCCAGGCGTCGGCGAGCAGCTCGAGACCGACCTCGTCGGCGAGCCGGTGGTCCATCGCCTGCACCGCGAAGTCGGACGCGATGCAGCGGTCGGCCCACAGGCCGGCCCACCACGTGCGGTCCTCGGGAGTCGCGTAGCACCACACGCCCGCGCCCGGTGCGATCCCCGCGGGGTCGAAGCCCGCCTCGCGCACCCAGTGCAGCAGCCGGCGGCCGGCGTCCGCCTCGGCACCGTTCGCCTGCGTCACCTCGTGGTAGAGGGTCTGCCACTCGTCGAGACCGGGGTGCGGCGGGTACCAGGTCATCCCGGTGTAGTCGGCGTCCCGCACCGCGACGTAGCCGCCGGGACGGGTGACGCGGCGCATCTCCTGCAGGGCGGCGACCGGGTCGGTGAGGTGCTGGAGGACCTGGTGGGCGTGGACGACGTCGAACGCGTCGTCGTCGAACGGCAGCTCGTACGCGTCACCGGGCTGGAAGCGCACGTTCGTCGCCCCCTTCTCGGCCGCGTGCTCGACCGCGGCGTCGAGGACCCGCTCGGACCGGTCGACGCCGACGACCTCGCCGGGCGCGACGCGCGACGCGAGGTCGACGGTCACCGTGCCGGGGCCGCAGCCGACGTCGAGCAGGCGCATGCCGGGGGCGAGCACGGGCAGGAGGTACGCGGCGGAGTTCTCCGCCGTCCGCCACCGGTGGGAGCGCAGGACGCTCTCGTGGTGCCCGTGCGTGTAGACGTCCGAGGTCCTCGTGGTCACAGTGAACTGTAGGCGCGGACAGCGCTGCACTTCCAAGGGCCGGGACGGAACGATCTGCATGCTGAGATGCGGCGCCTCCGTCTGCTCCCGGGTGCCGGGGGCACCGGCGGTCTAGGCTGCCGAGGGTGCGACGCATCGTCGGTGTGGACACCGCCCGGGGGATCGCCGTGCTCGGCATGGTGACCGCGCACGTCGGGCCCGACGACACCTGGCGCACGACGCCGCCGGGAGGCTGGTCCCAGCTCGCCGACGGCCGCCCCTCGGCGCTCTTCGTCCTGCTCGCCGGCGTCGGGCTCGCGCTGCTCTCGGGCGGGGACCGGCCCGTCGACGGGGTGCGGCTCGTCCAGGCCCGGCTGCGGGTGCTCGTGCGGGCCGTGCTGCTCGTCGTGCTCGGCACCGTGCTCGTGCTCCTCGGCACGCCCGTGGTCGTCATCCTCGTCGTGTACGCCGGCCTGTTCGCCGCCGGGGTGGCGGTGCTGCGGGTGCCGCGCTGGGGCCTCGTCGTGTCGGCGGTGGTCGTCGCGCTCGTCGGTCCGGTGCTGCGGCTGTGGCTCGTCGACCACGTCGCGATCGTCGACGAGCGCCCGCTCGACCTGCCGACGGTGCTGCTGGGCCACTACTACCCGGCGGTCGTGTGGTTCGCGTACGTCCTCGTCGGCCTCGCGGTCGGGCGCAGCGACCTGCGCGCACCGCGCACGCACGCGTGGCTCGCGGTGTGGGGCGCCGTCCTCGTCGCCGCCGGGCACGGCGGCGCGTGGCTCGCGCGGCTCGCGCTCGGCGAGGTGACCGAGCTGACGACCGCGGAGCCGCACTCATCGACGGTCTTCGAGGTGACGGGGAACGTCGGCACGTGCCTGCTCGTGCTCGCCGCGGCGCTCGCCGTCGGGGTCCGGTGGCCGCGCGCACTGGCGCCGGTGACCGCGACGGGCGCGCTCGCGCTCACGGCGTA
>JAEXEM010000280.1 GCA_023401045.1 Actinomycetes bacterium | reverse complement strand
CCCCCCCCCCCCCCCCCCGCCCCGCCCCACCCGCATCCACCCCGGAGCACCCATGCACCCGCTCGCCTCCTTCCTCCGCGTCCTGCGCGACGACCTCGAGGCGGCCCACCAGCACGACCCCGCGGCCCGGTCGAAGGTCGAGGTCGCCCTCGGCTACCCCGGCGTCCACGCCATCTGGGCCTACCGGCTCGCGCACCGCATGTGGCAGCTGCCGGTGCTCCGTCTGCCCGCGCGGCTGGTCTCGCAGGTCGCACGGTTCGCGACGGGCGTCGAGATCCACCCCGGTGCACGGCTCGGGCAGCGGCTCTTCATCGACCACGGCATGGGCGTCGTCATCGGCGAGACCGCCGAGGTCGGGGACGACGTCGTCCTCTTCCACGGCGCGACCCTCGGCGGCAAGTCGATGAAGCGCGGCAAGCGGCACCCCACGCTCGGCGACCGGGTCGTCGTCGGGGCGGGCGCCAAGATCCTCGGCCCGGTGTGGGTCGGGCACGACGCGCAGATCGGCGCCAACGCCGTCGTCATCTCCGACGTGCCCGCGGGCGCGGTCGCCGTCGGCGTGCCGGCGAAGATCCGGCAGCGCCCGGCGAGCATCCCGTTCGACGTCGAGGTCGACGACCCCGCCATCTTCATCTGAGGCCCCCGTCTTCATCTGAGGCCCCCGTCGCGGGCGCGTCGGGGGTCTCGGCGGCACCCTATTGTTCTAGTTATTGTCTAACTACTAGACTTGCAGGGTGATCTTCCGCATCGACCCCACGGTCGGCGAGCCCATCTACGCCCAGCTCGCCGACCAGGTGCGCGCCGCCGTCGCCCGCGGCGAGGTCCGGACCGGGGAGCGGCTCCCCTCGGCGCGCGAGCTGGCCACGGCGCTCGACATCAACCTCCACACCGTGCTGCACGCCTACCAGCTGCTGCGCGACGAGGGGGTCCTCGAGCTCCGGCGTGGCCGTGGTGCGGTCGTCACCGGGCACGCCGACCCCGACCTGTCCGACCTGCACGCCGCGGTCGAGACGCTCGCCGCCACGGCGCGCCGGTTGCGGGTCGCACCCGAGACCGTCACGACCCTCGTCAAGGAGGCCCTGCGATGACCGCCGACCGCCCTCGCCCGCCGCACCGGGCGGCGACGACCCTGCTCACGCTCGGCGTCCCGCTCCTCGTCGTCGTCACCACCGTCGTCGTCGCACTCTCGTGGGCACCGCGGCTTCCCGACCCCCTGGCGGTGCACTGGTCCGCCGCGGACGTCCCCGACGACTTCGGGTCGCTCGCGGAGGCGGTGGCGGTCCCGACGCTGTTCGTGCCGGTGTTCGCCGCCGGGATGTGGGCGCTCGCCTTCTGGGTCGGTCGCGACACGTCCACGCGCCGCATGGCCGCGGGGTTCACGAACGGGCTGGCCGTGCTCATGGCCGTCATCACCCTCGGCGGGCTGCACGCGCAGCTCGACCTCCCGGACGCGGCGGACGCGACCGGCGTCACACCCGTCATCGCCTGGGCGTTCGGCGCCGCGATCGCCGTCGGCGTCCTCGTCGCGCTGCTGGTGCCGCGCACCGGCCCGCAGCCCACCACCGCACCCGTCGCGCCGGACGCGCCCCGCACGTCCCTCGGCACGACCGAGCGCGCCGCGTGGAGCACGACGGTGACGAGCACGGCCGGCGCGTGGGTCGGCGGCAGCGCGATCGTCGTCGTCGTCGCGACCGCCCTGGCGCTGCGGACGTACGCGCTGCTCGTCGTGCCCGTCGCGCTCGGCGCGCTGCTCGCCGCCACCCTCGTGCTGCGCGTCAGCGTCGACGGCCGCGGCCTGGTCGCCCGTTCCCCCCTGGGATGGCCGAGCACCCGCGTGCCGCTCGACGAGGTCCTCGCTGCCCGGGTCGTCGAGATCGACCCCTTCGGGCAGTTCGGCGGCTGGGGCTACCGCGTCGGGAGCGGCGGGCGGGTCGGCTTCGTGCTGCGCAAGGGGGAGGGCATCGAGGTCGAGCGGTCCGGTGGCCGGGTCACCGTCGTCACCGTGGACGACGCCGCCACGGGCGCGGCGCTCCTCAACACCCTGGCCGAGCGCGCCCGGGCCGGAGGTACCACCCGGTAGCCTCAGGCCCGCGCCGACCGGCGCACGTCGACGGCGACGGACAGGGAGCAGCGCATGCGCCTCGGGTACCACACGGGCTACTGGTCGGCCGGTCCCCCGCCGGGCGCCGCCGAGGCGGTCGCCGCCGCCGACGAGCTCGGGCTCGACTCCGTGTGGACGGCCGAGGCGTACGGGTCGGACGCGTTCACCCCGCTCGCGTGGTGGGGCGCCCGCACCCGGCGCGTGCGTCTCGGCACCGCGATCGCGCAGCTCTCGGCGCGCACCCCGACAGCCGCCGCGATGGCCGCGCTCACGCTCGACCACCTCTCCGACGGGCGCTTCGTCCTCGGGCTCGGCGCGTCCGGCCCGCAGGTCGTCGAGGGCTGGTACGGCCAGCCGTACCCCCGTCCGCTCGCCCGCACCCGGGAGTACGTCGACGTCGTGAGGCAGGTCCTCGCCCGTGAGGCGCCCGTGAGGTACGACGGCGACTTCTACCGCCTGCCGCTGCCGGCGGACGAGGGTGCCGGGCTCGGCAAGGCGCTGCGCTCGACCGTCCACCCGCTGCGCGCGGACCTGCCGATCCACCTCGCCGCCGAGGGCCCGCGCAACGTCGCGCTCGCCGCCGAGATCGCCGACGGCTGGCTGCCGCTCTTCTACTCCCCCCGGATGGACGCGAGCTACCGTGAGCTGCTCGCCGACGGGTTCACCCGGCGGTCGCCCGCACGGCGCCCGGCCGAGGAGTTCGAGGTCGTCGCGACCGTCCCGGTCGTCCTCGGCCCCGACGTCGAGACCGCCGCGGACACCGTCCGCCCGTTCATCGCGCTGTACGCCGGGGGCATGGGCGCCAAGGGCGCGAACTTCCACCGCGACGTCCTCGACCGCCTCGGCTACGGCGAGGCGTGCGACGAGATCCAGGCGCACTTCCTCGCCGGGGACAGGGCTCGCGCGGCGGCCGCCGTGCCGACCGAGCTCGTGCGGGACGTCGCGCTCGTCGGCACCGAGGACGACCTGCGCGCACAGCTGCCCGCGTGGCGCACCACCGCCGTGACGACCGTGCTCGCCCAGACCGACCCGCGTGCGCTGCCGAGGCTCGCCGCCCTCTGGCGTGAGGCTGGTCACCATCCCGGCGCGGGCGGCGGATCACACAGCGAGCGCGCCTAGCCTGGAGGCACCGCCGGGCTGCGCGAGACGCGCCCGCGCACTGAGCACGGGGCACTGAGCACGGGCACGTCCGGGTGGGGTTGGGCATGGCACAGGTCGAGCAGGTGGCGACGCGCGCGCCGGCCCCCGCTTCCCGTCCCGCCCGGCCGACCGCTCCCGCGGACGTCGCACGCCTGCCCCACCTGCGCGGCCTCGACGGCGTGCGGGCGCTCGCCGTCCTGGCCGTGCTCGTCTACCACCTCGACCCGACGTGGCTGCCCGGTGGGTTCCTGGGCGTCGACATCTTCTTCGTCATGTCGGGCTTCCTCGTGACGACGCTCGCGCTCGAGGAGGTCGAGGCCTCCGGGCGGTTCCGCACCGGGCGCTTCCTCGTACGACGCGTGCGCCGGCTCGTCCCGGCGCTGCTGCTCGTGCTCGTGGCCACCGCGGTCGTCGGGCTGTTCGTCCGCGACACCCTGACGTCGCTCAAGGGCGACCTCGTCGCCGCGCTCACGTACACGTCGAACTGGTGGCAGGTGCTCGCCGACCGGTCGTACTTCGAGCTCACCGGGCGCCCGCCGCTGCTGCAGCACCTGTGGACGCTGGCCGTCGAGGGGCAGTTCTACGTCCTCGTGCCGGCGATCGCGCTGCTCGCGCTGCGCGCCGGACGACGCCGGGTCACGGTCGTCGCCGGCACGCTCGCCCTGCTGTCGGCCCTCGCCATGGCCGTCGTCGCCGTGCGGGCGGGCATGCCCGTGCCCGCCGACGCGACGCGTGCGTACGTCGGCACCGACACCCACGCCTCGGGACTGCTCGTCGGTGTGGTCGCCGCGACCCTGTGGCGCCCGTGGCGCACCTGGCGGCGGGCGGGGTCGTGGCGCACCGAGCGCGGCGACCCGGTGCGCCGGTTCGAGGCGGGCGTCACCGACGTGCTCGGCACGCTCGCCCTCGTCGGGGTGCTCGTGTGCGTCGTGCTCGTCGACGCGTACTCCCCGCTGCTCTACCGGGGCGGGTTCCTCGGGTTCGCGCTGCTGGCCGCCGTGCTCGTCGGAGCGGTGGCCGACCCCGCCGGCCTGCTCGGGCGGGCGCTCGCCCGGCAGCCGCTGCGGTGGCTCGGGGAGCGCTCGTACGGGATCTACCTGTGGCACTGGCCCGTCCTCATGCTCACCCGCCCGGACCAGGACCTCTCGCTGCCGGGGTGGCTGTCGGTCGTCGTGCGGGTCGGGGCGACGCTGGCCCTCGCGGAGGCGTCGTACCGCTGGGTCGAGACACCGGTGCGTCGCGGGGCGCTCGCGCGGGTGGTCGCCCGGCTGCGCACGCCCGCCGCCGGTCGGCGCGGCTTCGCCGTCCGGGTGGGGGCCGTCACAGCGGCGAGCGCCCTCGCCGTCGCGACGCTCGGGGT
>JAEXEM010000267.1 GCA_023401045.1 Actinomycetes bacterium | reverse complement strand
GGCCCGCGACGCGCTGGCGCGCAGCATCGAGGCCGAGCGCCGGGAGCGCGACGCCCTCGTGCGGGTGGCGGTCGAGCGGGAGCGCACCGCGATGGCGCGCGAGCTGCACGACATCGCCGCGCACCACCTGTCCGGCATCGCCGTCATGACCGGCGCGATCGGTCGCCAGATCGACGTCGACCCCGAGGGAGCCAAGGTCGCGGTCGCCCAGGTGCGCGAGCAGAGCACCGCGATGCTGCGGGACCTGCGCAACCTCGTCGTGCTGCTGCGCGACGTCGACGCCCCGGAGGAGGGCGGACCGGTGCGGCCGGAGACGCTCGCCGGGATCGGTGACCTCGTGGCAGGTGCGCAGGCCGCCGGGGTGCAGGTGTCGCTGGAGACGTCGGGCCCGGTCGCCGAGCTCGCCGCGGCCGGCGCGGTCGGGCCGCTCGCCCAGCTCGCGGCGTACCGCGTCGTCCAGGAGGCGCTGTCGAACGCGGCCCGGCACGCACCGGGGGCGGCGTGCACCGTCCGGCTCGACGCGACGACGCCCTCACGCGTCGAGGTCGTCGTCCGCAACGCCCGGCCCGAGCCGGGGCACGTTCCCGCGCGGCACGATCCCGGCTACGGTCTCGTCGGCATGCAGGAGCGCGCCGAGCTCACCGGGGCGACCCTCCGGTACGGGCCGACGCTCGACGGCGGCTGGCAGGTGACGCTCTCGGTCCCGACGGCCGGGCCGACCGACGAGGGGCAGGACCGATGACCGAGGCCACCACGGCGACCGTCCGCGTCGTCGTCGCCGACGACCAGCCGCTCGTGCGGGCCGGGCTCGCGACGGTGCTCGCGACCGAACCGGGCATCGAGGTCGTCGGCCAGGCCGCCGACGGCTCCGCGGCGGTCGAGATCGCCCGCGAGCTGCGGCCCGACGTCGTCTGCATGGACATCCGCATGCCCGGCACCGACGGCATCACCGCGACGCGGCTGCTGTGCGGGCCCGACGTCGAGGACCCGATCCCCGTGCTCGTCCTCACGACGTTCGACGTCGACGAGTACCTCTTCGGCGCGCTCGAGGCGGGCGCGTCCGGGTTCCTCCTCAAGGACGCCGAGCCCGCGACCCTCGTCGAGGCCGTCCGCACCGTCGCGGCCGGGCGCGGCATGCTCGACAACGCGCTCACCCGCCGCGTGCTGCGCGAGGTCGTCACGCGGCGCCGGACCCAGCCCGTCACGGCTGCGCGGGCGAGCGAGCTGCTCACCGCGCGTGAGCTCGACATCCTCCTGCTGCTCGCCCAGGGCATGTCGAACGAGGACATCGCCCGCGAGCTCTACCTCGAGGTCTCGACGGTGAAGTCGCACCTCGCACGGATGATGCCGAAGCTCGGTGTGCGGTCCCGGCTGCAGGCCGTCGTGTGGGCGTACCAGAACGGGGTCGTCGAGGTCGGCGGCTGACGGGTCACGGCCGCCGTGCCGCCGGACCGATCCGGGCAGGGACGGTCGGGCCGGGCGGTGTCCGCAGCCGCGAGGGTGGACACGGAAGGAGGCACCCGTGATCGCCTGGCTCAACCGGCTCGTCGACCTCGTCGAGGAGGACCACGGCGTCGACCTCGACGTCGTCGCACTGGCCTCGAGGCTGGGGACGAGCGAGTACCACCTGCGTCGGATGTTCTCGTCGCTGGCCGGGATGCCGCTGTCGGAGTACGTCCGGCGACGCCGCATGACGCTCGCCGCCGCCGACCTCGTCGGTGGTGCGGCCACCCTGCTCGACGTCGCGGTCCGGTACGGCTACGGCTCCACCGAGGCGTTCGGCCGGGCGTTCCGGTCGGTCCACGGCGTCGGCCCCGCCCAGGCACGGCGGGACGGGGGTCCCTTCCGCACCCAACCCCTCCTGAGGTTCCGCCTCACCGTCGAAGGAGCACACCCCATGGACGTCCGACTCACCACCCGCCCCGCGTTCCGGCTCGCCGGCCACGCCGCCCGTGTCCCGCTGCAGCACCGCGGGGTCAACCCCGCGATCCAGCAGCACGTCGCCTCGCTCGACCCTCAGGAGCACGTCCGGCTCAAGGCCCTCGGCGACGGCGAGCCGCGCGGTCTGCTCGCCGTGACCGACGACGTCGAGCCGGACGCTCCGGAGGGCACCGAGCTCACCTACCTGCACGGCGTCGCCGTCACCGAGGGGGTCGACGTCCCCGACGACCTCGACGTGCTGACCGTCGAGGAGGGCACGTGGGCCGTCTTCCGCGCCGCCGGCCCCTACCCGGACACCCTGCAGGACGTGTGGGCGGCCACCGCTGCCGAGTGGTTCCCGTCGAACCCGTGGCGGCTGCGCCCGGGCCCCTCGCTCGTGGCGGTGCTCGAGCGCGCCGACGACCTCAGCACGGCGACCGTCGAGCTCTGGCTGCCGGTCGAGCCCGCCGCGAGCAGCGCCGAGGGCGTCCCCGTCACGGCACGGGGATCCGCGACACCGTGAACGGCCCCGGCGTCCCGCCGCCGCCGAACCGGATCTCGAACTGGCTGTTGACCGCCAGCAGGCTGCGCCCGGCGCGGGCGATCGTCGTCGGGTCGTCGAAGGACGGGTCGGAGGTGCGGGAGACCACGGCCCCGGAGGCGAGGTCGCGGCTCAGCGCGACCTTGACGACCGACTGCGGCGGGCCGGCGGTCCACTCGGCCGCGTACAGCGTGCGGCCGTCGAGCAGCAGCCCGTCGCCGGCGACCGAGCCGCCGCCGAGGTCGACGCGCACGACGCTGCCGTCCTTGAGCCCGACGCGGAAGAGCTCACCGGTGCGGGGCTTGGCGACCACCGCGTAGCGGCCGTCGCGCGAGACGACGATGCCGTTGGCGTTGATGTCCTGGTCGAACGTGAAGTCCGTGCCCTCGAACGAGACGACCGGCTCCAGCAGCTCGGTCTGCGTCGTGCGGCGCTCGCGGGCGTCGATCCGGTAGAGCACGGGACGCGAGGAGTCCGTGACGTAGACGTCGCCACGGGGGCTGACGGCGAGGTCGTTGATGAACGCCGGGGTGCCGTCCTGGACGACCTGCCAGGACCCGGTGAGCGCGCGGGTCCGCAGGTCGTACGCCCACACCAGCCCGGTGGGGCCGCCGGCGACGAACAGCGTGCCGCGGTCGACCTTGAGCCCGGCGGCCACGACCCGGCCGTCCTGGCCGCCGGGCAGGAACGGCGTCGCGGTGGGCTGGTCGAGCCGGCCGCGGTAGATCGTCCCGTCGGTGGTGCTGCTCACGTAGAACTCGTTCCCCTGGGCGGCGATGCCCTCGGGGTAGATGTCGTCCGCGGCTGGGCCCACCGGGTCGAGCAGGTAGGTCGTCGGCAGGTCGGGACGGTGCCACTCGGACCCGCGCGTGTCGTGCGCGGCGGCGGGGACGGCCCCGGCGAGCGTGAGGGCCAGGGCGGCGGTGAGGACGGTCGTCAGGCTGGAGCGCATCGGTGGACCCCTTCGACGGGGGCGTCCGTGCCAGCGGGCGCGGGCCCCCCGCCGACACCCCTGGGTGCACCGTGACGATCGGGACGAACCGGCGCGGGAGCCACTGTAGGGAGCGCGACGTGCGGCGGCCAGCGGTCCTCGAGGGAGGGTCGCAGAGCACGGTCGACCTACCGCGTTACCGTCGGCGTATGCCCCACGACCACTTCGCCGGCGACCCCCGCACCAACCGGGAGCGCATGCTCGCCGGCGACCTCTACATCGACGACGACCCGGAGAGCGAGCGCATCGCCCGGCGCGCCACCGGCCTCGTCGACGCCTACCAGCGCGCCGTCGTCGCCAACGAGGACGCGACGGCCCGTGCCCTGCTCACCGACCTGCTCGGCAGCCTCGGCGAGGGCGCGTACATCAGGCCGCCGCTCGCCGTGGACTACGGCGAGAACATCCACGTCGGCGCCCGCACGTTCGTCAACTCCGGCCTCACGGCCCTCGACGTCGCGACGGTCACCATCGGCGAGGACTGCCAGATCGGCCCGAACGTCCAGCTCCTCACACCCACCCACCCCGTCGACCCGCAACCGCGGCGCGACAAGCTCGAGGCCGCGCAGCCCATCACGCTCGGCGACAACGTGTGGCTCGGCGGCGGTGTCATCGTCTGCCCCGGCGTGACGATCGGCGACAACACGGTGGTCGGCGCGGGCGCGGTCGTCGTCAAGGACCTGCCCGCGAACGTCGTCGCCGTGGGCAACCCGGCCAGGGTCGTGCGGACGATCACGCCGGAGGGCGACGTCTGACCTGCCGCGGGCAGGCGGACGCTCAGTGCGCGGTGCTGTCCGCCTCGAACCGCCACCGCGTCTGGCTGTACGGCTCGCCCTTGACGAACGCCCGCACCGTGCGGGGTGCGACGCGCAGGACGAGGGCGGGTGCCGCGTCGGGGTGGTCCTGCCGGAAGGCCTCGTCGCGGACCTCGAACCGCCACTCCTCGCCGTGCCGCTCGACGTACGCGTCGGCGACCCGGCGCAGCACGTCCTCGTCGCGGACGCGCACGGCCTCGCCCTCGACGACGACGTCGAGACGCTCGCCCGCCGCGGTGAGCAGGCAGGCCGGTGCGTGCGCGAGGTTGCGTGCCTTCTGCTCGTGGGCGCCGGTGCAGAACCACAGCGCGTCGTCGAGCCACACCGAGATGAGCGGCGTCGCCTGCGGCTGGCCGTCCGCCCGCACCGTGCACAGCAACAGGGTGGGGGCGGTGACGAGCGCCTCGAGCGCCGTGGACCAGTCGAGCGGCGCGGCGCCCGGCGAGGAGTAGCGCGCGTCGAGCTCGCCCGGGTGAGCCGGGCCGGTGCCGGCGGTCGCGTCGGTGGTCGTCATGCGGTGCAGACCGGCGGGCGTCCCGCGGCTGAGCGGGTCGAGACGGCGAGGTGCCGGCCGCACCGCGCGCGCCGGCAGGCCGGGGTGCATGATCGAGAGGCGGCGCGGCCGTCCGGCCCCGCCGACGACAGGGGGGCGCAGATGTGCACAGGTATCCGGTTCTCGGACGGTGAGGGCAACCTCTACCTCGCGAGGAACCTCGACTGGTCGGTCGGCTACGGCGAGCGTGTCGTCGTCACACCCACCGGCTTCCTCCCGCAGTCGCCGTTCGGCGCGGTGCCGAGCATCCGGCACGCCGTCATCGGCATGGGGATCGTCGCCGAGGGCACGCCGCTGTACTTCGACGCCGGGAACGACGCCGGGCTTGCCGTCGCCGGGCTGAACTTCCCCGGGTACGCGCAGTACGCGACCGGGCCGGTCGAAGGGGCGGTCAACGTCGCCGCGTGGGAGTTCCCGTTGTGGGTGGCCTCCCAGTTCGCGACGGTCGACGACGTGGCCGAGGTGCTGCCGAACGTCGCGATCGTCGACAGCCCCATCAACGACACGTACCCGAGCTCGCTGCTGCACTGGATCATCGGGGACGCGACGCGTGCGATCGTCGTCGAGTACACCGCGGACGGCATGGACGTCTTCGACGACGACGTCGACGTGCTCGCCAACCAGCCCGGGTTCTCCTGGCACCACGAGAACCTGCGGAACTACCTCAACACCTCGCCGGACTACCCGGAGGACACCGCCATCGGCCGGGCCCACCTCCTACCGTTCGGGTCGGGGTCGCACATGCGCGGCATCCCCGGCGACTACTACTCGCCGTCGCGGTTCGTGCGTGCCGCGTACGTCAACAACCACTACCCGACGAAGACCACCGAGGAGGAGAACGTCAGCCGGGCGTTCCACACCCTCCAGCAGGTCGCGATGGTCGACGGCGCCGCGGCGATGGGCGACGGCCAGTTCGAGAGGACGATCTACACCGGGCTGTTCTCGTCCCGCACGAGCACGTACTACTGGAACACGTACGAGGACCCCGCGGTGCAGCGCGTCGCGCTCGCGGACCTCAAGCCGGACGGGACCGACCTCGTGCTCGCCTGACCCGTCGGGCGCCCTGCATCGAAGGATGGAACCTCCGCGGGACCGTCCTGCGAGGCTCGATGGGCACCCCACCCGCTCCCTAGGTTCGTGGTCGTCAGCAACGACCACGACCAGGGGAGCGCACGATGTCCACCCTCACCACGGGACAGACGACGGGCACGGCCGTCCGCCTCGTCGACGTCCACAAGGTCTACCCCGCCCGCGAGCCCGTCCACGCGCTGCGCGGGGTCTCCCTCGACCTGCCCGCCGGGTCCGTCACGGCCGTCGTCGGGCAGTCCGGGTCCGGGAAGTCGACGCTCCTCAACGTCGCGGCCGGGCTCGACACCCCGAGCCGCGGCAGCGTCGTCGTCGGAGGGCGCGAGCTCACGTCGCTGCGTCCGGACGACCTCACGAGGTTCCGCCGCGAGCACGTCGGGTTCGTCTTCCAGGCGTACAACCTCATCGGCCACCTCACCGCCCGCGAGAACGTCCGGCTGCCGCTGCTGCTCGCCGGCCGTCAGGTCGACGAGGTGTGGGAGCAGCAGCTGCTCGCGTTCCTCGGGGTCGAGCAGCTCGTCGACCGGCTGCCGGGCGAGCTGTCCGGCGGGCAGGCGCAGCGCGTCGCCATCGCCCGGGCGCTCGTCACCCGCCCCGCCGTCGTCTTCGCCGACGAGCCGACCGGTGCGCTCGACTCGCGCACCGGCGCCGCCGTCCTCGACGTCCTCGGGGAGACCGCTCGCGAGCTCGGGCAGACCGTCGTCGTCGTCACGCACGACGCCGGCGTCGCCGCCACGGCCGAGCAGGTCGTCGTCCTCGCCGACGGGCTGGTCGTCGACCGGCTCGACCACCCCACCGCCGAGCAGGTCACCGCCCGGCTGCTCCGGAAGGACCGGTGACCGCCATGTGGCAGCTCGCACGCACGGGTGTCCGTGCCCACCGCGGTGCCTTCGTCGGCACCGCCGTCGTCCTCGCCGTCACCGCGGCGGTCCTCGCCGTCACCGGCGTCCTCTTCGAGTCCGGTCTCACCGCACCGGGCGGCCCCGACCCGTCGGGCGGGGGCATGCTCGTCGCCCTCGCGTCGTCGTACTCCGGGACGCTGCTCGTCGTCGCGGTCATGGTCGTCGCCTCGACGGTCAGCCTCGCGCTGCGCAGCCGCCGCCGGGAGTTCGCCCTGCTGCGTGCGGTCGGCGCGACGCCGGCGCAGGTCCGGCGCACCGTCACGCTCGAGGTCGGGGTGGTGTCGCTCGTCGCGGCACCGCTCGGGGCGGTCGCGGGCCTCTTCGGCGCCCGCCTGCTCGACCCGATGCTCGTGCGCGACGGCCTCGTGCCGCCGGACTTCACCTCGCGGCTGTCGCCGCTGCCGGTGCTCGCCGCGGTCCTGCTGGTCCTCGTCACCGCCGTCCCCGTCGGGCGCCTCGGGGC
>JAEXEM010000160.1 GCA_023401045.1 Actinomycetes bacterium | reverse complement strand
GGTGCCGACGCCGTCGCGACCGACGTGTCGGCGGGCATGCTCGCCGCCGCCCGCCGGCTCGACGAGGCCGTCGGCACCCGCACGCCGCTCGTCCAGGCGGACGCGCGCGAGCTGCCGTTCGGCGACGCGTCGTTCGACGTCGTCTTCACGGCGTTCGGCGCGCTGCCCTTCGTCCCGGACACCGAGCGTGTGCACCGTGAGGTCGCCCGCGTGCTGCGCCCCGGGGGCCGGTGGGTCTTCTCCGTCACCCACCCGATCCGCTGGGCCTTCCCCGACGACCCCGGTACGGGCGGCCTCACCGCGACCCGCTCGTACTTCGACCGGCGCCCGTACGTCGAGACGGGGGCCGACGGGCGGGTCCTCTACGCCGAGTACCACCGCACGCTCGCCGACCACGTCGCCGACGTCGTCGGTGCCGGGCTCGTCCTCGACGGCCTCGTCGAGCCCGAGTGGCCGGCCGGCCACGACCGCGTGTGGGGAGGCTGGGGGCCGGTGCGCGGCGCCCGGTTGCCCGGGACGCTCGTCGTGCGTGCGCACCGGCCCCCTGCCTGACCCGCTCAGTGGGAGGTCGCCTTCTCCGCACCGGCGCCGGTCAACGACCGCACCTCCATCTCGGCGAACTTCTCGGGGTGCGGCTGCTCCTTCGACAGCAGCGTCCCGACGATCCCGAGGACGAACGCCAGCGGGATCGAGATGATCCCCGGGTTCTCCAGCGGGAAGAGCGAGAAGTCGATGGACGTGTCACGGATCATCGACAGGCTGTCCCCCGTCACCGGGTCGACCTTGCCGGAGACGACCGGCGAGAACGCGATGAGGAGGATGCACGAGACGAGACCGCCGTACATGCTCCACAGCGCCCCGGCGGTGTTGAACCGCTTCCAGAACAGCGAGTAGATGATCGTCGGGAGGTTGGCCGAGGCCGCCACCGCGAACGCGAGCGCGACGAGGAAGGCGACGTTCTGGCCGTTGGCGAAGATCCCGCCGACGATGGCGAGCGCCCCGATCGCGACGACGGTGATCCGCGCGACGCGGACCTCGCCGTCGGGTGCCACCTGACCGCGCTTGATGACCGAGGCGTAGATGTCGTGCGCGAACGACGCCGCGGCGGTGATCGTGAGCCCGGCGACGACGGCGAGGATCGTCGCGAAGGCGACGGCCGAGATGATGCCGAGCAGCAGCACCCCGCCGAGCTCGAAGGCGAGCAGCGGTGCGGCCGAGTTCGCCTTGCCCGGCGCGGCCATGATCGCCTCGGGTCCGACGATCGCACCGGCGCCGTAGCCGAGGACGAGCGTGAAGAGGTAGAAGATGCCGATGAGCCAGATGGCCCAGACGACCGAGCGGCGCGCCTCCTTGGCCGACGGCACCGTGTAGAAGCGCATGAGCACGTGCGGCAGGCCCGCGGTGCCGAGGACGAGCGCGAGGGCGAGCGAGAGGAAGTTCAGCTGCGTGAGCCCTGACGCGCCGTACTGACGGCCCGGCTCGATGACGGACTCCCCGCCCTCGCCCGCCGCGTCGATCGCCCCCTGGAGGACGGCCGACAGATCGAACCCGTAGGTGCCGAGCACCCACACCGTCATGACGCCGGCGCCGGCGATGAGGAGGATCGCCTTGATGATCTGCACCCAGGTGGTGCCCTTCATGCCGCCGACGAGGACGTAGAGGATCATGAGCGCGCCGACGACCGCGATGACGAGGCCCTGCGCGGCGACGCCCTCGATGCCGAGCAGCAGCGCGACGAGGCCACCGGCACCGGCCATCTGGGCGAGCAGGTAGAAGAACACGACGGCGAGCGTCGAGATCGCCGCCGCCATGCGCACGGGCCGCTGCCGCAGCCGGAACGACAGCACGTCGGCCATGGTGAAGCGGCCGGTGTTGCGCAGGAGCTCGGCGACGAGCAGGAGCGCGACGAGCCAGGCGACGAGGAACCCGATGGAGTAGAGGAAGCCGTCGTAGCCGTAGATGGCGATGGCGCCGCAGATCCCGAGGAAGGACGCCGCGGACAGGTAGTCGCCGGCGATGGCGGTGCCGTTCTGGGGGCCGGTGAACGACCGGCCCGCGGCGTAGTAGTCCGCCGCGGAGCGGTTGTTGCGCGAGGCACGGAAGACGATGACGAGCGTGACGGCGACGAAGAGGCCGAAGATCGCGATGTTGACGACCGGGTCGCCGATCTCCTGGGTCGTGGCGACGGCGGTGGGCAGGACGGTGCTCATGCGTGGCTCCCCTCGCCGGCGCGGGCGGCCGGACCGCCGTCGGTGAGTGCACCGGACTCGATCTGGTGACGCAGCCGCTCGGCCACGGGATCCTGCTTCTGGTTGGCCCACCGCGCGTAGACCATCGTGATGACGAACGTCGAGACGAACTGCCCGAGCCCGAAGAGCAGGCCCACGGTGATGTTGCCGCTCACCCGGGTCGACATGAAGCCGTGCGCGTAGTTCGCGAGCAGGACGTAGGCGAAGTACCACACGAGGAAGACGGCCGTCATGGGGAACACGAAGTTCCGGAACCTGCGGCGCAGGTCCTGGAACTCCGCCGAGCGTTGGACCCTCTGGTAGTCGGTCTCGTCATGGGTCTCGGACACATGCACCTCCGCTGGTCCTGGCGGCCCCGTTACCGCCACAGGGTGAACACTGTGGCGTACGCGGGTGCGACATTCCAGACTCCGGACCAGAAAAAGCGGTGCGTGTCGACGTGCGTGCTCACCACGTCACACGTATCGGTGACGCCGACAGCGCGCAGTACGGCGCGAACCCGGTCGGGACGGCCGCGGGACGCGCGCCGGGCGGGCACGCCCGGGCCGGTGCGGGGC
>JAEXEM010000043.1 GCA_023401045.1 Actinomycetes bacterium | reverse complement strand
GGTGCGCCGCGCATCCAGGTCGGCGGGCTGCAGGTGCGCTCGAGCGCGGAGGCGGAGACCCGCGCGCAGGCGCTCGCCGCCCGGCACGGCCGCGTCGAGGCGCACGGTCACGGGCACCTCATGCCGGACGTCGTGCCCGGCGGGGAGGTCGTCGTGCGCGACGGCGGCCCGCTCGACGGCACGTACTACGTCCAGGAGGTCGAGCACCGCTTCGACGGCCGCACGACCCGCACGAGCTTCGTCGCGGGCGACCGCGAGCCGGTCCGCCTCGGCACGGGCACCTCGCGTGCGGCGTCGTCGCTGCGGCACGACGGCCTCGTCGTCGCGACCGTCAACCGCACGGACGACCCCGACAAGGCCGGCCGCGTCATGGTCACGTACGTCACCGCGTCGGACCAGGCGTCCTCGCACTGGGCGCGGGTCCTCGCGCCCGGCGGCGGCCCGTCCGGGGGGCTCGTGCTCCAGCACGAGCCGGGCGACGAGGTGCTGGTCGCGTTCGAGGGCGGGGACGTCACGCGGCCCGTCGTGCTCGGCGGGCTGCACTCGGCGCAGGCCGCCGTCCCGGCGCACGTCGGCGGTGACGTGCGGGTGCGCGGGCTGCGCTCGCGCTCGGGCCAGGTGCTGCTGCTCGGCGACGGCACCGACGACGACGCGTACGTCGAGCTCGGCCTCGGCGTCGAGGGGCACCGGCTGCGGATCTCCCAGCGGGGTGCCGAGCTCAAGGTCGGCGACATCCCGCTGCGCATCAGCGCCGGCAGCTCGCAGATCGAGCTCGACGGCAAGGGCAAGGTCGTCGTGCGCGGCACCGACGTCACCGTCGAGGCGACGAACGAGCTCCGGCTCCAGGGCACGACCGTGAAGATCGCCGGCAAGACGGCGGTCGAGGTGACCGGCACGCAGGTGGCCGTCAAGGCGAACGCCACCGCCGAGGTCTCGGCCTCGGGCACGACGAAGATCGCCGGCGGGATGGTGGCGATCAACTGATGAGCGAGCTCCAGCCCTCCCGCGTCCTGCCGGCCGCGGACTTCGTCGGCCGCGGTTTCGCGTGGCCCTTCGCGGTCGACCACACCGGTGCCATCGCCATGACGGACGGCGCGTCCGACGTCGAGGACGCCATGCGCGTCGTCCTGCTCACCGCACCCGGCGAGCGGCTCATGCGCCCCGCGTTCGGGTGCCGCATCTGGGACCTGCTCTTCGAGCCGGTCACCCCCAACCTCGTCGGCCTCGTCCGGCAGGCCGTGCGCGACGCGCTCGCGCAGTGGGAGCCGCGCGTCGAGGTCCTCGACGTGCGCCCCCTGCAGGACGGCTCCGACGCCGGTCTGCTCCACATCGAGATCGAGTACCGCGTCCGGTCGACGAACGACCGCCGCAACCTCGTCTTCCCGTTCTACGTCATCCCCCGCGAGGACTCCTGACATGCCGCTCGACCCGCCGAACCTCGACGACCGTCGCTTCCAGGACATCGTCGACGAGACGAAGCGCCTCATCCCGCGGTTCACGCCCGAGTGGACCAACCACAACCTGTCCGACCCCGGGGTGGCGCTCGTCGAGCTCTTCGCGTGGGTCGGGGAGATGGTCCTCTACCGGGTCAACCAGGTGCCGGACCGGCTCTACACGCACTTCCTCGGGCTCGTCGGCATCGAGCCGTTCCCGCCGTCGGTGGCGCGCACCCGGCTGACGTTCCGGCTCGCCGCGCCCGCGACGGACCCCGTCGTCGTGCCCGCGGGCACGCAGGTCTCGACGGTCGGTGCCGCCGGGCAGGAGGGCGTCGTCTTCACGACATCGGCGGAGGCCGTCGCGGTCGCCCCGACGCTCGTCGCGGCGCGCACCGCGGGCCCCGACGGTGCGGCGTCGAGCGACGTGTGGCAGGCGCTGCAGGTGCCGGGGGAGACGGTGCGCTGCTTCCCGTCGTCGCCGATCGTCGACGGGGACGCGTTCTACCTCGGGTGCGCCGACCCGCTCACCGACCTCGTCCTGCGGCTCGACGTCACGGCGCACGCCGAGGGCATCGGTGTCGACCCGACGCGCCCGCCGCTCGCGTGGGAGGTGTGGAACGGCGAGGCGTGGGTGCCCGCGCTCGTCGAGGAGGACACGACCGGCGGCCTCAACCGCGACGGTGCGGTCGTCCTCCACGTCGGCGACCGGCACGCCCCCCTCACGCTCGGCGGCACGACGGCGTACTGGGTGCGCGCCCGGCTGCTCGACCGCGCCGACGGCCGCCCCGCCTACCAGGCGTCCCCGCACGTCGGGTCCGTCGTCCTGCGGACGGTCGGGGTGAGCGTGCCCGCCGAGCACGCCCGTGCCATGCCGGCCGAGGTGCTCGGGCGCTCGGACGGCCGCCCCGGGCAGCGGTTCGAGGTGCAGGCGACGCCCGTCGCGGCACGCCGCGGTGACGAGCACGTCGTCGTCGTCGACCACACCGGGGCGCACGTGTGGGACGAGGTCCCGGACTTCGCGTCGTCCGGCCCCGACGACCGGCACGTCGTGTGGGACTCGACGACCGGCGAGGTGCGCTTCGGGCCGGCGGTCCGCCAGCCCGACGGGCGCACCCGCCAGCACGGCGCGGTCCCCGCGGACGGCGCGCTCGTGCGCGTCACCGGGTACCGCACCGGCGGCGGTGCGCAGGGCAACGTCGGGGTGCGGACGCTCACCCAGCTCCGCTCCGCGCTGCCCGCGGTGCGTGCGGTGACGAACCTCGTCGCCGCCACCGGCGGGGTCGACGCCGAGACCGTCGACGAGGCGAAGGTCCGCGGCCCGCTCGCGCTGCGCACCGGCCAGCGCGCGGACACCGCCGGCGACTTCGAGCAGGTCGCGCTGCAGGCGTCGGTCGAGGT
>JAEXEM010000334.1 GCA_023401045.1 Actinomycetes bacterium | reverse complement strand
CACGGGAGCCCGCGAGGAACGAGCGGGCGGATGGTAGACCCGGCACGCGCACCCCCGGTCCCCACCGGACTCAGCGGGTCGGGAGCGACGAGGTCGTCAGGAGAGGCCCTCGGCCCAGTCGTAGCCCTCGAGGAACGGGTCCGGCTCGATGGGGCCGTCGGACTCCCACACCGGGTAGATGAGGCCGTCGGCGTCGATCTTCCCGATGTACGCGGTCTTGGCGATGTGGTGGTTGTCGCCGTTGACGGTGACGGTGCCCTCGGGGGCGTCGAAGCTCACGCCGTCGGCGGCCTCCTGGATGTCGGCGACCTCGAAGGACTCGGCCTTCTCGACCATGCCCTTCCACAGGTGGAGCGAGGTGTACGCGGCCTCCATGGGGTCGGAGGTCGGGCGGTCCTCGCCGTACTTCGCCTTGAACGCCGCGACGAACTCCTCGTTCGTCGGCGACTCGACGGTCTGGTAGTAGTTCCACGCGGTGAGCTGGCCGACGATGTTGTCGACGCCGATGCCGCCGACCTCCTCCTCGGCGATGGAGACGGAGACGACCGGCACCGCCTCGGCGGTGAGGCCGACGTTCTTGTACTCCTTGAAGAACGCCACGTTGGAGTCGCCGTTGAGGGTGTTGAACACCGCGTCGGCGCCCGAGGACTTCAGCTTGTTGACGATCGTCGCGAAGTCGGTGTGCCCGAGCGGGGCGTACTCCTCGCCGACGATCTCGATGCCGTTGGCCTCGGCGTACGCGTTGATGATCTTGTTCGCGGTGCGCGGGAAGACGTAGTCGGAGCCGACGAGGAAGACCTTCGTCCTGCCCTGCTCCTTGAGGTAGTCCATCCCGGGGATGATCTGCTGGTTCGTCGTCGCACCGGTGTAGAAGATGTTCTTCGACGCCTCGAGGCCCTCGTACTGCACCGGGTAGAAGAGCAGCGAGTTGCGGGACTCGAACACCGGCAGCATCGCCTTGCGCGACGACGACGTCCAGCCACCGAAGACCGCGGCGACGCAGTCGGACGAGATGAGCTTCTCGGCCTTCTCGGCGAAGACCGTGGGCTCGGAGGCGCCGTCCTCGGCGACGATCTCGAGCTGCTTGCCGAGGACACCGCCGTCGGCGTTGATCTCCTCGGCCGCGAGGTCGAGGGAGTCGCGGACGGTCTGCTCGGAGATCGCCATCGTGCCCGACAGCGAGTTGAGGAACCCGATCTTCACGGTGTCGCCCGACGTGTCGACGCACGAGGAGCCGCCGGACGCCGAGGCGCCGCCGCTCTCCGCGTCGGCGGTGCGTGCGCCGCAGGCCGACAGCGCGAGCACCGCGGCCAGGGCGGTGGCGGGCACGACGAGCGCGCGTGTGCGGCGGGTCCGCAGGGGGGAGGGAGGTGGGGTCACGGGTGTGCCTTTCGCTGAGGACGAGCGGGCGGGCGGTGCCGGTCCGGGCGCCGGCCGACCGCGAGCCACCGCGCTGTGTCCCGCGGCGTATACAGGCCGGTGCCCATGCCGCAGGACGCTAGGGACGCCGTGTTTCCCCGGTTCGCCGCGTTCTGTAAACATCCCGTTTCGGGCGTATACACCAGCGGATACCGGGCGCTGGACGCCCCTAGGGTGCCGGTCATGAGGCTCACCCCCGCCGACACCGAGAAGCTCCTGCTGGCCGTCGCCGGCATGGTCGCGCGCGACCGGCTGGCCCGCGGCGTGCGGCTCAACCACCCCGAGGCCGTCGCCCTGCTGAGCACCTGGGTGCTCGAGCGGGCGCGCGACGGCGTGGGCGTCGAGCAGCTCATGACCGACGGGCGCGCGGTGCTCACGCGGGACCAGGTGATGGCCGGGGTGCCGGAGATGCTCCACGACGTCCAGGTCGAGGCGACGTTCCCCGACGGCCGCAAGCTCGTCACCCTGCACGACCCGATCTCCTGAGACGCCGCTCCTCTCCCGCCCCGACCTCTCGCCCGACCCCTCGGAGGACCCCATGGCAGACACGTCCACGGACGGCCCCGGCGCGGTGCGCACGCGCGACGGCGACGTCGTGCTCAACGCCGACCGCGCCCCGCACGAGCGGCTCACGCTCGTCGTCGAGAACACCGGCGACCGGCCGGTGCAGATCGGATCGCACCTCCACCTGCCCGACGCGAACGCGGCGCTCGCGTTCGACCGGGACGCGGCGCACGGCTTCCGGCTCGACGTGCCGTCCGGCACGTCGCAGCGGTTCGAGCCCGGGGCGTCACGGACCGTCGAGGCGGTCGCGATCCGCGGTGCCCGCCGGGTGCCCGGCCTGCAGCTCGGCAAGACCGACGGGGGTGCGCTCTAGATGGTCGCGATCTCGCGTGCGCGGTACGCCGCGCTCTACGGCCCGACGACGGGCGATCAGGTGCGCCTCGGCGACACCGACCTGTGGGTCGAGGTCGAGGACGACCTCACGGTCGGCGGCGAGGAGGCGGTCTTCGGCGGCGGCAAGTCGATCCGTGAGTCCATGGCGCAGGGGTCGACGACGCGCGCCGAGGGTGCGCCCGACACCGTCATCACCAACGCGCTCGTCCTCGACTGGTGGGGCGTGGTCAAGGCCGACGTCGGCATCCGCGACGGGCGGATCGTCGCGCTCGGGCGCGCGGGCAACCCCGACGTCGCCGACGGCGTCCACCCCGACCTGCGCATCGGGCCGTCCACCGACGTCGTCAGCGGCGAGGGACGCATCCTCACCGCGGGCGGCATCGACGTGCACGTCCACTTCCTCTCCCCCTCGCAGGTGCACGAGGCGCTGGCCACGGGCCTGACGACCCTGGCCGGCGGCGGCACCGGACCGTCCGAGGGGTCGAAGGCGACGACCGTGACGCCCGGTGCGTGGCACCTGCGCGCGCTGCACCGGGCACTCGACAGCGCCCCGGTCAACCTCCTGCTGCTCGGCAAGGGGAACACCGTGAACGCGGAGGGCCTCGCCGAGCAGGCGCTGGCCGGTGCCGGCGGGTACAAGGTCCACGAGGACTGGGGATCGACCCCCGCGGCGATCGACGCCGCGCTGCGCGCCGCGGACGACTGGGGCCTGCAGGTCGCGCTGCACTCCGACTCGCTCAACGAGGCCGGGTTCGTCGAGTCGACGGTGGGCGCGATCGCGGGCCGCTCGATCCACGCGTTCCATGCCGAGGGCGCCGGCGGCGGGCACGCGCCCGACATCCTCACCGTCGCCTCGCTCCCCCACGTCATCCCGGGCTCGACGAACCCGACGCTGCCCCACACCGTCAACACCGTGGCCGAGCACCTCGACATGCTCATGGTCTGCCACCACCTCAACCCGGCGGTCCCGGAGGACCTCGCGTTCGCCGAGTCCCGCATCCGGGCGACGACCATCGCGGCCGAGGACGTCCTGCACGACATGGGCGCGCTGTCGATCACGTCGTCCGACGCGCAGGCGATGGGCCGCATCGGCGAGGTCGTCACGCGCACCTGGCAGGTGGCGCACGTGATGAAGCACCGGCGCGGGCCGCTGTCGTCCGCGCTGCCGGCGGACAACGAGCGCGCCCGCCGCTACGTCGCGAAGTACACGATCAACCCGGCCGTCGCGCACGGCATCGACCACGTCGTCGGCTCCGTCGAGGTCGGCAAGCTGGCCGACCTCGTGCTGTGGGACCCGCGGTTCTTCGGGGTCCGGCCGGACGTCGTCATCAAGGGCGGCGCGATCGCGTGGGCCGCCCTCGGGGACCCCAACGCCTCCATCCCGACGCCGCAGCCGGTGCTCCAGCGGCCGTCGTTCGGCGACGCGACGGGCGCCGACCACTCGGTGTCGTTCGTCGCGCCCGCCGCCCTCGCCGACGGGCTCGCCGACCGGCTCGGGCTGCGCCGCGGGCTGGAGGCGATCCGCCCGACCCGGGACGTCGGCAAGGCGCAGATGGTGAACAACGACGCGCTGCCGCGCATCGAGGTCGACCCCGAGACGTTCACCATCCGGGTCGACGGGGACGTCGTCGAGCCCGCACCTGCCGAGTCCCTCCCCCTCACCCAGCTCTACTCCCTCTTCTGACATGCCCACCCCACCCCACCCCCCTCCCCCGCGAGAGGCCGATCCACCCCCGAACCCGAGCGCGCTCCTGGTGCTCGCGATGCTCGCCGACGCCCGCCTCCCGACGGGCGCCCACGCACACTCGGCCGGCCTCGAGCCCGCGGTCCTGGGCGGTCTCCTCACCGCCCCCACCCCGGGCGCGCGAGCGGTCGATCCGGCCCAGGGCTCGATCGACCTCTCGCGCCATGAGGGGGGAGTGGGCCCCGCCACCCTGGGCGCGAGAGGTCGATCCAGCCCTGAGCACGTGGCACGCGTCCCGGAGCTCGCGGCGACCCGGCTGCGGACGGTCACCGAGACCGAGGCCGGCACGGCGGTCGTCGCGCGGCACCGCTGGCGCGACCGGCGCGACCTCGCCC
>JAEXEM010000208.1 GCA_023401045.1 Actinomycetes bacterium | reverse complement strand
TACGTGCGCCAGCACCACGCGGAGCGCGACGAGGCGTCGCTCGGCACGGCCCTCGCCGGACGGGACGCCCCGCCGTGGTGACGGGCGTGCGGTTCGACGGGCGCGCCCCGGGCACCCCGCCGCACGTGTGGGACGAGCCGTTCGCGGCGCTCCCGGCGTGGCCGCTGCCCGAAGGCCGCACGGTCGTCGTCGTCGCCCACCCGGACGACGAGACCCTCGCCGCCGGCGGTCTGCTCGCCGAGCTCGCCGCCGCGGGACGTCCGGCGCAGGTCGTCGTCGCCACGGACGGCGCCGGCTCCCACCCCGGTTCGCCCACCCTCACGCCCGCCGAGCTCGTCCGCCTGCGCGCCGACGAGGTGCGACGGGCGGTCGCGACGCTCTCCCCCGGCTCGGTGCCGGTCCTCCTCGGGCACCCCGACGGCGGGCTCCGGGAGGTGCGCGACCGGCTCGCGGCGGACGTGCGCCGCGTCCTCGGCGACGGGCCGCCGGTGCGCACGCTCGTGACGACGTGGCGCGGCGACGCGCACCGCGACCACCGCGTCCTCGGGGAGGTGTGCGCCGGGCTGGCCGATGAGCTCGGCTGCACGCTCGTCGAGGCGCCGCTGTGGCTGTGGCACTGGGCGACCCCGGACCACCCCGCGGTCCCGTGGTCGTCCCTGCGGGTGCTGCCGTTGTCGCCGGGGGCCGCGCTGCGCAAGCTGCGGGCGACCGCGGCGCACGCGTCGCAGGTGCAGCCGATGTCGCCCGACCCCGCGGACGCTCCGGTCCTCCACCCGAGGTTCCTGCGGACGTTCGACCGGGACGTCGAGCCCTTCGTCGTCCACGAGCGCCGGACCCCCGGTGCCTCGACCACCGCTGCGCCCGGCGCCCACGAGCCCGAGACCCACGAGCCCGGCGGCGACGAGCCGGCTGCATCGCCGGCGGCCGCGTCCCTGCCGCCCGCGTACTTCGACGCGACCTACGCGCGCCGCGAGGACCCGTGGGGCTTCACCGACCGCTGGTACGAGGCCCGCAAGCGCGCCCTCACGCTGGCGGCGCTGCCCGACGCCCGCTACCGGCGGGCCCTGGAGGTCGGGTGCTCGATCGGCGTGCTCACCACCGAGCTCGCCGAGCGCTGCGACACCCTCGTCGCCACGGACGTCGCCGCCGCGGCGCTCGAGCGGGCCCGCGCGCGGCTGGCGGACCTCCTGCACGTCGAGGTGGTCCGCGGTGCGCTCGGCGGCACCGGGGAGGACGCACTGCCCGAGGGCGGGTTCGACCTCGTCGTCCTCTCGGAGGTCGGGTACTACCTCGGGGCCGACGACCTCACGGCGGCGCTGCCGGGCCTCCTCGCGCGCGTCGCCGCCGGGGGCAGCCTGCTCGCCTGCCACTGGCGGCACGAGGTGACGGACTACCCGCTGCCCGGCGACGCCGTGCACGCCGCCCTCGCCGACGCGGCGCGTGCGGCGGGGTTCGTGCGGCTCGTCGAGCACCGTGAGGGCGACGTGCTCCTCGACGTGTGGAGTCGCGACGCGCGCTCCGTGGCGGAGCGGACGGGGCTGCGGTGACGGCACCGGTCGGCCACGTCGCGGTCGTCGTCCCCGCGCGCGACGAGGAGCTGCTGCTCGGCCGCTGCCTCGCCTCGCTCGTCACCGCACGGGCGCTTCTCGCCGCGACCGGCGAGGTGACCGTCGACCTCGTCGTCGTGCTCGACGCCTGCACCGACGGCAGCGCGGCGGTGGCGGCAGGCTTCCCGCAGGTGCGGGTCGTGGAGACGGGAGCCGGGGACGTCGGCGTCGCCCGGCAGACCGGCGTCGCGACGGCGCTCGCAGCCGCGCCCTGCACCCCGGACCGCACGTGGCTGGCCTGCACGGACGCCGACAGCGAGGTGCGCGCCGACTGGCTGGTCGAGCACGTGCGCCTGGCCGACGCCGGGGCGGACGTCGTCGTCGGCACCGTACACCCCGACCCAGCCGACCTCACCGACGCGCAGTGGACGACGTGGCGGGCCACCCACGTGCCCGGACGTCCGAACGGTCACGTGCACGGCGCGAACCTCGGCGTGCGGGCGTCGGCGTACCTGCGTGCGGGCGGGTTCCTGCCCATGCCGGAGCACGAGGACGTCGACCTCGTCGGGCGCCTCCGCGCGTCCGGGGCACGCTTCGTCGCGTCGGACGCGGTCGACGTCCTCACGTCCGGCCGGCCGGTCGGGCGCACGCCCGGCGGGTACGCGGGCCACCTGCGCGCGACGCTCCTCACGACCTGACGGGGCCGCCCGGCAGCGCGTGCCGTGGACCCGGCCGGCCCGGGTGCCCGGCTCACGCGTCGGCGAGGTTCTCCATGGCGTCGTCGTACGTGTTCGCGTTCGGCAGCTCGGCCGGCGCGTAGACGAGGTGCATCACCCCGGTCGGCAGTGCCTCGGAGCGCAGCAGCGCGAGCGGCTGGACGGTGTCCGCCTCCCCGAACAGCCGCTCGCCGGAGCGGGCGGCGACGGGGTGGACGAGCAGGCTGAGCTCGTCGAGCAGCCCCGCCGCGAGGAGCTGCCGGACGATCGAGATGGACCCCGCGAGGAGGATCCTGCCGACCGCCGGGTCGTCCTTGAGCGCCTGGACCGTCGCGACGACGTCCGCGGTCCGCTCGACGTTGCGCCACCCGAGGTCCTGGTCACCGCGGGTCGCGACGACCTTGCGGACGTCGCCGAGCTGCGCGGCGAACGCCGCGTCCTCACCGCCGGCCTGCTCCCGGTCGGGCCACGCCCCGGCGAACGAGTCGTAGGTGACCCGGCCGAGGACGAGCACGTCGACGTCGGTGTAGTCCTCGTCGACGACGGCACCCATGCGCTCGTCGAAGTACGGGAAGTGCCACGCCGGGTCGACCTCGGCGACGCCGTCGAGGGAGATGAACAGGGTGGACACGACCTTCGCCATGGAGGGTCCTCTCGTGGTCGGCACCCGCCTGGGTGCGGGTTCTCGACGGTCAGACCCGGCCCGCCGGGCTTTCTCATCGGGGTCGGCCGTCCCGGGTCTGCCGCCGCGCGCGTAGCCTGACCGGCGTGACGAACCTCGAGCCGTCCCCGTCCGAGCAGGTCTGCGTCGCCGGCCCGGCCGCGGACGTCGAGCTCGTCGAGCCGCGCGACGTGCCGCTCGGTGGGCCGCGGGCGATGACGGTGCGCCGCACGCTGCCGTCGCGGGCACGCTCGCTCGTCGGCCCGTTCTGCTTCGCCGACCACTACGGCCCGGACGACGTCGCCGCCACCGGTGGCATGGACGTGCCGCCCCATCCGCACACCGGGCTGCAGACGGTCACCTGGCTGTTCGAGGGCGCGGTGCTGCACCGTGACGCACTCGGCTCGGAGCAGGTCGTGCGCCCGGGCGAGCTCAACCTCATGACCGCCGGCCGGGGCATCTGCCACTCCGAGGAGAGCACGCCCACGCTCTTCCCCGACGCACCACGCCTGCACGGCGTCCAGCTGTGGACCGCGCTGCCGGGCTCGGCGCGCGACGGCGAGCGGGCGTTCGACCACGTCGCGGACGTGCCGCGCGTGGAGGTCGACGGGGCCGTGGTCCAGGTCTTCATGGGCCGGCTGCGGGGCGTGGCGTCACCCGCCCGCGCGTTCTCACCGCTCGTCGCCGCGCAGCTCGACCTGCCGCCCGGGGCGCGGGTCCGGCTGCCCGTCGACGCGGCGTTCGAGCACGGCGTCCTCGTCGACGCGGGGCCGCTGCGGTTCGAGGGCCACGAGGTCGAGCGGTCCTGGCTGGCCTACGCCCCGCCGGGGCGCGACGAGCTCGTCCTCGAGGCGGGCGACGCCCCGGTGCGCGCGGTGCTCGTCGGCGGTGAGCCGTTCACCGAGCCCGTCCTCATGTGGTGGAACTTCGTCGGCCGCACGCACGATGAGGTCGTGCAGGCGCGCGCCCAGTGGCAGGCCGCGATCGGCGGGGACCCCGAGGGCCTCGGCCGGTTCGGCGAGGTGCACGGCTACGGCGGTGCAGCACTGCCCGCGCCCGAGCTGCCGAACGTCCGTCTGCGCCCACGCGAGCGCTGACGCACGAGCGCCCGGGTGCTCGGCCTCTGGAGGTCGAGCACCCGGGCGCCGGGTCCTGACGCCGCGCGTCAGCCCTTGACCGAGCCGAGCATGACGCCCGACACGAAGTAGCGCTGGACGAACGGGTACACGCAGAGGATCGGGATGATCGTGAGGATCATCGTCACCGCCTGGATGTTCGCCGAGATCGCCTCCTTCGACGACCCCGCGGCCGCCGCCCCCTGCGAGGCCGCCGACGACGCCCCCGCGATCATGTTGCGCAGGTAGAGGGTGACGGGGAAGAGCTCCTGCTTGTCGAGGTAGAGGAACGCCGCGAACCAGTCGTTCCAGATGGCCACCGAGTAGAACAGGACCATCGTCGCGAGCACGGCCTTCGACAGCGGCAGCACGATGCGGCGGAAGATCCCCCACCAGCCGAGCCCGTCGATCTGCGCGGCCTCCTCGAGCTCCTTGGGCTGGTTCTCGAAGAACGACTTCATGACGAGCAGGTTGAACACCGAGATGGCGCCCGGCAGCACGACCGCCCACATCGTGTTCTTCATCCCGAGGGTCTGGATGAGCACGTAGTTGGGGATGAGGCCACCGTTGAAGAACATCGTGAACACGGCGATGCCGATGAGCGCCTTGCGCCCACGCAGGTGGTGCTTGGCGAGGACGAACGCGAAGAGCGTCGTCAGCACCATGGCGATCGTCGTGCCGACGACCGTGTAGACGACCGTGTTCCGGTACGAGGACCAGAACAGGTCGTTGTTCCACACGACCTTGTACGTGTCGAGGTTGAAGCCGACCGGCCACACGTTGACGAGGCCGGCCCGGACCGCACCCGCGCTCGAGAACGACTGCGCGAGGACGGTGACGAACGGGTAGAGCATGAACCCGCACAGCACGACGAGGAACGAGCCGTTGAGCCACGTGAACGTCTTGTACCCGCGCGAGTCGCGGGGGCCCACGGACACGCCGCCGCCGGTACCGGTGGACGACGTGAGGGCACTCTGGGTCACCACAGGCTTGCTCCCACCACTCGGCGCGAGATGAAGTTCGCGGAGAGGACCATGACGAGGCCGATGATCGCCTGGAAGAGGCCGATCGCGGTCGCGTAGCTGAAGTTGTTGGCGACCAGCCCGACGCGGTACAGGTACGTCGAGACGACGTCGGCGGTCGAGTACGTCAGCGGGTTGTACAGGAGCAGGACCTTCTCGAACCCGACGTTGAGGAACGTGCCGATGTTGAGGATGAGGAGGGTCACCATCGTCGGGCGGATGCCCGGCAGGGTGACGTGCCACGTCTGGCGCCACCGGTTCGCGCCGTCGATGCGGGCGGCCTCGTAGAGGGAGGCGTCGACGGTCGTCAGCGCCGCGAGGTAGAGGATCGTGCCCCACCCGACGGTCTGCCAGACCTCGGACCCGACGTAGACCGTGCGGAACCACTCGGCGCGTTGCAGGAACGGGATGCCCTCGCCCCCGAGCGCCTCGATGACCTGGTTGACCGTGCCCTGCAGCGAGAGCAGCTGCATGACCATGCCGACGACGATGACGACCGACAGGAAGTGCGGCAGGTAGGAGATCGACTGCACGACGCGCTTGAAGGCCTTCTTGCGGACCTCGTTGAGCAGCAGCGCGAGGACGATCGGCAGCGGGAAGCAGAACAGCAGCGTCAGTCCGCCGAGGATGGCGGTGTTGGCGAAGACCTTCCAGAAGTTCGGGTCGTTGAGGAACAGCTCGATGTAGCGCGTCCCGACCCACTCGTCACCGAAGATGCTCCCCCCGGGTCGGAACCGCCGGAACGCGATGACGTTGCCGACCATCGGCACGTACCGGAAGAGGAGCAGGAAGAGCACCGGGACCAGTGCCATGGCGTAGAGGACCCAGTCGCGCCGCAGCGCGAGCCCCCACCCGGTCTTCCGGGGGCGGGGGGCGGGTTCCTGCAGGACCGTCGTCGGGCGGGTGCCGCCCGGGGGTGTCTCGACCGCGGTCGAGAGTGCGTCGCCCGTCGCGTGAGCAGCGCTCATGTCTCACTCCTTCGTGAGCGGATCGGTGGCCCGGTGGGCCCGCCCCCGCGCCGGGCCGGCCCCCCCAGCCCGGGGAGCGTCGGCACAGGGAAACC
>JAEXEM010000003.1 GCA_023401045.1 Actinomycetes bacterium | reverse complement strand
GGGGGGGGGGGGGGGGGGGGGGGGGGGGGCCGCCCCCCCCCCCCACGCCGGACCTGCGGTGAGAGGATCACCAGGTGAAGTACGCCCAGCACATCTCGGAGCTCGTCGGGGGCACGCCCCTCGTGCGGCTCTCGTCCGTCACCGCGGGACTGTCCGCGACGATCCTCGCGAAGGTCGAGTACCTCAACCCCGGCGGGTCCGTGAAGGACCGGATCGCGCTGCGGATGATCGAGGCGGCCGAGGCGTCCGGGGAGCTTCGGCCCGGCGGGACGATCGTCGAGCCGACCTCCGGCAACACCGGGGTGGGCCTCGCGCTCGTCGCGCAGCGCAAGGGCTACCGCTGCGTCTTCGTGTGCCCCGACAAGGTGAGCCAGGACAAGCGCGACGTGCTGCGCGCGTACGGCGCCGAGGTCGTCGTCACCCCGACGGCCGTCCCGCCGGACCACCCGGACTCCTACTACTCCGTGTCGGACCGCATCACGCGCGAGACGCCGGGGGCGTGGAAGCCGAACCAGTACGCCAACGTCAACGGCCCGGCGAGCCACTACGCGAGCACCGGCCCGGAGATCTGGGCCGACACCGAGGGGCGCATCACGCACCTCGTCGCGGGCGTCGGCACCGGAGGCACCATCACCGGCACCGGGCGGTTCCTGCACGACGCCTCGGCGGACCGGCCCGAGGCGGAGGGTGGCCGGGTCGTCGTCGTCGGTGCGGACCCCGCCGGCTCGGTGTACTCCGGCGGCGACGGGCGGCCCTACCTCGTCGAGGGCGTCGGCGAGGACTTCTGGCCGACCGCCTACGACCCGACGGTCCCGGACGAGATCATCCCCGTCTCCGACGCCGACTCCTTCGCCATGACGCGGCGCCTCGCCCGCGAGGAGGGACTGCTCGTCGGCGGCTCGTGCGGCATGGCGGTCGAGGCGACGCTGCGCCACGCGCGCGCCCTGCAGGAGCGCGACCCGGAGGCGGCGGCCCGTGCGGTCTACGTCGTCATCCTCCCGGACGGCGGGCGCGGCTACCTGTCGAAGATCTTCAACGACTCGTGGATGCGCTCGTACGGGTTCCTCGCCGGCGGCGAGGGCGCGACGGTCGCGGACGTGCTGCGGACGAAGGACGGCGCGCTGCCGGCGCTCGTCCACACCCACCCCAACGAGACGGTGCGCGACGCCATCGAGATCCTCCGGGAGTACGGCGTCTCGCAGATGCCCGTCGTCGGGGCCGAGCCGCCGGTGAAGATCGGCGAGGTCGCCGGGGCGGTGAGCGAGCGCGAGCTGCTCGACGCGGTGTTCTCCGGGCACGCGTCGCTCGCCGACCGTGTGGACCGGCACATGTCGGCGGCGCTGCCGCTCATCGGGTCCGGCGAGCCGGTGGACGCCGCGCGGGCCGCGCTCGAGAAGGCCGACGCGCTCATGGTCGTCGACGACGGGCACCCGGTGGGCGTCCTCACGCGGCACGACCTCCTGGGGTTCCTCACGCGCTGAGGCCGCGCGGCTGACGCGAGACTGCCGACGTGGTGGTGCCGCGTGACGCGGTGCACGCGCTGGTCGCGACGGCGGCACGGCGGGGACGGGACGGCCCGGGGCGCCGGGCTAGCATGCGAGCGCCCGACCGTACCCCGTGGAGGACCCTGCGATGGCGCTGTTCGACCTTCCCCTGCCCGAGCTCGAGCGCTACCAGCCCGAGCTCGACGAGCCCGCCGACCTCGACGAGTTCTGGGCGAAGACGGTGGCGGATGCGCGGGCCCTCGACATCGACGTGCGCCTCGAGCCGTACGACGCCGGGCTGCGCCTGCTCGACGTCGAGGACATGACGTTCGCCGGGTTCGGCGGGCACCCCGTCAAGGCGTGGGTGACGCGCCCCGCGGGCTCGGCGCGCGACGGCTCGACGCTGCCCGCGGTCGTCGAGTACCTCGGGTACGGCGGCGGTCGCGGGCGCGCCAACGAGCGCCTCGCGTGGGCGGCGGCCGGGTACGTCCACGTGCTCATGGACACCCGCGGCCAGGGGTCGGTGTGGGGCAGCGGCGGCGACACCCCCGACCCGGTGGGGCACGCCCCGGCGGTCCCCGGGTTCATGACGCGCGGCATCCTCGACCCGGCGGAGCACTACTACCGCCGGCTGTTCACCGACGGGGTGCGGGCCGTCGACGCCACCCGCGCGCTGCCCGGGGTCGACCCGACGAAGGTCGCGGTCACCGGTGGCAGCCAGGGCGGGGCGATCACGCTCGCGGTCGCCGGTCTCGTCGAGGACCTCGTCGCCGTCATGCCGGACGTGCCGTTCATGTGCCACGTCCCGCGGGCGATCTCGATCACCGACGACGACCCGTACCACGAGGTCGTCCGCTACCTCGCGATGCACCGCGGCCGCACCGAGCAGGTCATGCGGACGTTGTCGTACCTCGACGGCGCCCACCTCGGGCGGCGCGCGACGGCGCCGACGCTGTTCTCGGTCGCGTTGCGCGACACGACGTGCCCGCCGTCGACGGTGTTCGCGGCCTACAACCACTACGGCACCCTCGCGCCGGTCCGTCCCGAGCGGTCGATCGAGGTCTACGAGTTCAACCGCCACGAGGGCGGTCAGGCCTTCCAGCTCGAGGCGCAGCTGCGCTGGCTGGCGGCCCTCCTCGCGCGCTGAGGGTGCGCGACACCGGGCTGAGGTGCGTCATCGGGCCTCATGGACGACCTGAGCCCGGTCTCGCGAAGCAGTTTGGGGTCAGGTGTCGCCGACGGTGCGGCGCAGGCCGGTGATGAGGCCGTCGACGAGGAAGCCGAAGCTCTCGTCGACGTCCTCCTCGAGGCCGAAGCCGCCGCCGAGCTCGAGGTCGACGTAGCCGTGCACCGCGGCCCGTACGGCGCGGACGGCGTCGATGCGGCGGTGCGGGGGCACGCCGAGGTCGGCGACGAGCGACGTGAGGCGCGCGACGACCCGGGCCGACGCCGCGCGCAGCTCGGGGTCGTCGGTGTGCGTGACCCAGCCGTCCTGCACCGCGCGGTAGCGGCCGGGGC
>JAEXEM010000397.1 GCA_023401045.1 Actinomycetes bacterium | reverse complement strand
TCCCCGGCCGGGGAGGCGCGCCGTCGACAGGGTCCGTCAGGTCCAGCGGAACACCCGCACCGCCACCGGCGTCGCCACCGCGGCCCAGACGGCCATGACGAGCAGCTCCTGCGCCGGGAACGCCGCGCCGACCCACGCGTCCGTCATCGCCTGCGAGGCGGCACCCAGCGGGAGGTAGCCGGCGACCGTCTGCACGGCGTCCGGCATGAGCGGCAGCGGCAGCCACACCCCGGCGAAGAACAGGGAGACGAAGTACAGCAGCATGCCGATGCCGTTCGCGGCGGTCGTCGTCGGGGCCCGCGCCGCGACGAGCGCACCGACGGCGAACGTCGAGAGCACCGCCAGCAGGAACGCGAGCACGACCGTCGCGGGGTCCTCCGGCAGGGAGATGCCGAGGACGACGAGACCTGACAGCAGCGCGAGCAGCGCGCCGACGACGAGGGCGCCGAGGTTGACGAGCACCTGGGCGGTGAGCAGCCGGGTCGGCCCGACCGGCGTCGTCGACATCCGGCGCAGCACACCGCGCTGCCGGTAGGTGGCGACCGCGACGGGGAAGCTCGACAGGCCCACCGTCGCGACCGCGAGGCTGAGCACGATCGGCGTGTACCCGGTGATCGCGGTGATCCTCTCGAGCAGCGGGTCCTGGTCGCTGAACGGCTGGTCCGCCCACGGCATCGCGAGACCGAGCACCGTGAGCAGGAGCACCGGGAACAGCACGACGAAGAACATCGAGCCGCGGTCCCGGACGAACAGCCGCGTCTCGGTGACGACCATCCGCCACAGCGTGCGGGGGCTGCCGGTGCGCCCCTGTGCGGGGACGAGCGCACCGCGCTCGACGGCCCGGGGTGTGCGAGGGGTCTCAGGGGTCTCGGTGCTGGCGGTCATGTCACACCTCCGCGGCGGTGGTGGCGGGCTCGGGTGCGGCGCCGTCGGCGCCGGTGAGGGAGACGAACGCGTCCTCGAGGGACGCACGCTCCAGTCGGACGTCACGCGTCGTGACGTCGTGGCGGGCGAGCGCGACGAGCACGCCCTGGACGAGCGCCCCACCGCCGCGCACGACGAGCGCGTGGTCCTCGACGAGCGCCTCGCGGACGTCACGCACACCGGCGAGGGCACCGAGCAGGACCTCGTCGGGGACGGCACGCTCGGGCCGGACCCGCAGCACGTGCTCGCCCTGGGCGAGGTCGACGATCTGCTCCGGCGTGCCGGTCGCCGCGACCCGCCCGTCGGCGATGAGCGCGATGCGGTCGCAGAGCCGCTCGGCCTCCTCCATGAGGTGCGTGACGAGGAGGATCGTCACGCCCGCGTCCCGGATCGCCTCGACGACCGCCCAGGTGTCGCGGCGGGCGTGCGGGTCGAGACCCGTCGTCAGCTCGTCGAGGATCGCGACCTCGGGCCGCCCGACGAGCGCGAGCGCGACCGACAGCCGCTGCTTCTGCCCGCCCGAGAGGTCCTTGAAGGCGGTGTCGCGCTTGGCGGTGAGCCCGAGCAGGTCAAGCAGGTCGGCGGGGTCGGCCGGTGCGGCGTAGAAGGACGCGTACAGCTCGAGCGCCTCCTGGACGCGCAGCCGGTCCGGCAGCGCCGACTCCTGGAGCTGCAGGCCGACCTTCTCGTGCACCGCGGCGGCCTGCGTCACGGGGTCGAGCCCGAGCACGCGGACCGAGCCGCCGTCGGGGCGGCGCAGCCCGGCGATCATCTCGACCGTCGTCGTCTTGCCGGCGCCGTTGCGCCCGAGGACGCCGAAGATCTCGCCGCGCTCGACGGTGAGGGACACGTCGCGGACGGCGTGCGTGCTGCCGTAGGACTTGCGCAGGTGCTCGGCCTGGACGACCGGGGTGGTGCTCATGGTGACCTCCTCGTGGGTGGAGCGCAGGAGTGCGGGCGGGCGGCGCGAGGGCGCACGGGGCCGCGGCGCCGGCGTGTGCCGGCCCCGGGGACGGTGCGTGCGGTGCGTACGGCGGTGCCGGCTCAGCCCGACGCCGGCGCGAGCTCGGTGCGGCGCGTGAGCGTCGCGAAGACGACGGCGAGCAGTGCGGCGACGACCGCACCGATGACGACGTCGACGGCGGCCCTGCCCGTCCCGGCGGCGAGCCCGAGCACCGGGACGAACGGCAGGAGGTAGAGCACGGCCACGAGCGGGCCGACGGTGAGCGGCAGCGTGAGCGTGCCCCACAGGCTGCCGAACCGCAGGTAGACGATGCCGACGAGCAGCCCGGACAGGTTCGCGACGACGAACGGCGCGGCGAGGGCGGCGAGCGCGCCGGCCGTCTCCCCCAGCGACCGCTCCCCGACGGGCAGCCCGAGCGCGGACATGCCGGTGCCCCACCCGAGCGCACCGTGCAGGGCACGCTCGGCGAGCACGAGCACCGCGAGGACGGCGGTGTAGCCGACGCCCGTGCCGACGGCGACGACGGTCGCCGCGCGCACGAAGGTGCGGCGCGTCATGCCCGCGGCGACGTGGACCGTGAGGTAGACGCTGCCGATGGCGATGGCCTGGGAGAACGGGAACCACACGCCGGCCTGCACGGCGAACGGGGCGATGAGCTGGTCCACGCGCCCCGCGACGAGCCACACGACGAGGGACGCGAGAGCGATGCCGACCAGGGCGATCGCCCAGAACCACCCGGCGAGCCGCAGCGCGGTGCGCGCGAGCACCCGCACGGTGCGCGCCGTCGGCGACGGGCGGGACGCGGTGGTCGTGGTCGTCGCGGTCATCGGTCGGCCTCCGCGGCTGCGTGCGCGCCGGTGCGGCGCGGGTCGGTGAGGTGGACGAAGAGGTCCTGCAGCGGCACCGGGCCGAGCTCGAGGCCGGCCTCCCGTGCGCCGCCCCCCGACCCCCCCC
>JAEXEM010000258.1 GCA_023401045.1 Actinomycetes bacterium | reverse complement strand
GGCGCCCCCCCGGCACCACCCCGCCCCCGGCGCGGGCGCGGGCCTCCTGCCGCCCCGCCGCCGCGGTGTCGAGCGCCTCGACCCACGAGGCCGGCTCGAGCTCGCCGCGCGTGCCGTCGGCGTGCCGGCGGCGCACGAGCGGGGTGGTGACGCGGTCCGGCGCGGACTGCCAGTGGAACGCGAAGCGGTCCTTGTCGGTGATCCACTCCTGGTTGACGACCGGGTCGTCCCCGGCGAGGCGACGCAGCACGACGCCTCGGCGGTGGTCGACGCGGATGGCCGAGCCGTTGGAGTCGTGCTCCGCGATCCCCGGGGTCGACACGAGGTCGAAGGGCCGGGCGCGGAACCGGTAGGCGGCCGACGTGAGGGCGCCGACCGGGCAGATCTGCACGGTGTTGCCGGAGAAGTACGAGGCGAACGGCCGGCCGCTGGTGTCGAGCGTCGAGGCGCCGACGGGCGCGTCGCCCGCGAAGCCGAGCACCTGGGTGTCGAACGTGCCGATCTGCTGCTGCGCACCGCGCTTCTGCAGGTCGATCCACACGTCGCCGGCGATCTCCTCGGAGAACCGCGTGCAGCGCTGGCACAGCACGCAGCGCTCCCGGTCGAGGAGGATCTGCGTCGAGACCGCGATCGGCTTGGGGAACGTCCGCTTGACGTCGACGAACCGGGTCGCCGCGCGGCCGTTGCTCATCGCCTGGTTCTGCAGGGGGCACTCGCCGCCCTTGTCGCACACGGGGCAGTCGAGCGGGTGGTTGATGAGGAGCAGCTCCATGACGCCGTGCTGCGCCTTGTCCGCCTCGGGCGAGGTGTGCTGCGTGCGCACGTCCATGCCCGGGGTGGCCTGCAGCGTGCAGGAGGCCTGCGGCTTCGGCATCTTCGCCGGGTTGCCGTCGCGCCCGGGCGCCCACACCTCGACGAGGCACTGGCGGCAGGCGCCGGCCGGCGCGAGCAGCGGGTGGTCGCAGAACCGCGGGATCTGGATGCCGAGCTGCTCGGCGGCGCGGATGACGAGCGTGCCCTTGGGCACGGTCGTCTCGATGCCGTCGATGGTGAAGGTGACGGTGTCCGTCGGCTCGGGCGCCACCGGGGCGGGGGCGGCCGGGACCAACGGCGTGGCGTCCGTGGCCTTCGGGGTCGTGATCGTCATGCGTGCACCCCCGCGAGCTGCGTGCGACGACGCGGCGTGTAGTCGAAGAGCGCGCTGCGCTCGGGCGGGAAGAGGACGTCCGCCGGGGTGTGGGTCCCCGCCTCGAACTCCTCACGGAAGTACTGGATCGCGCTCGTCACCGGGCTCGTCGCACCGTCGCCGAGCGCGCAGAACGCGCGGCCGAGGATGTTGTCGCACAGGTCGAGCAGGAGGTCGATGTCCGCGCTCGTGCCACGGCCCGCCTCGATGCGCTGGAGCACCTGGAGCAGCCAGAACGTGCCCTCGCGGCACGGCGTGCACTTGCCGCAGGACTCGTGCTTGTAGAACTCCATCCAGCGCGTGACCGCGCGGACGACGGACGTCGTCTCGTCGAAGATCTGCAGCGCGCGCGTGCCGAGCATCGAGCCCGCCTTGCCGACGGACTCGTAGTCGAGCGGCACGTCGATGTGCTCGGCGGTGAAGATCGGGGTCGACGACCCGCCGGGGGTCCAGAACTTCAGCTCGTGCCCCTCGCGGATGCCGCCGGCCATGTCGAGCAGCTCGCGCAGCGTGATGCCGAGCGGCGCCTCGTACTGCCCGGGGCGCGTGACGTGCCCGGACAGCGAGAAGATGCCGTGGCCCGCCGAGCGCTCCGTGCCCATCGAGGTGAACCAGTCGGCCCCGCCGCGCAGGATGCCCGGCACGGACGCGATCGACTCGACGTTGTTGACGACCGTCGGGCGGGCGTAGAGGCCCGCGACCGCGGGGAACGGGGGCTTGAGGCGCGGCTGGCCGCGCAGGCCCTCGAGCGAGTCGAGGAGCGCGGTCTCCTCGCCGCAGATGTACGCGCCGGCGCCGGCGTGCACGGTGACGTCGAGGTCGTACCCGGACCCGAGGATGTCGGTGCCGAGGTAGCCGGCCTCGTACGCCTCGCGCACGGCCTCCATGAGCCGGCGGTAGACGTGGACGACCTCGCCGCGGACGTAGATGAACGCGTGCCGGCAGCCGATGGCGTACGACGTGATGACGACGCCCTCGATGAGCTCCTGCGGGCTCGCCATCATGAGCGGGATGTCCTTGCAGGTGCCCGGCTCGGACTCGTCGGCGTTGACGACGAGGTAGCGCGGACCGCCGTCGGGCGCGGGCAGGAAGCCCCACTTCATGCCCGTCGGGAAGCCGGCGCCGCCGCGGCCGCGCAGACCCGAGTCCTTGACGGTCGTGACGACGTCGCCCGGCGCCATCTGCAGGGCTCGGCGCAGACCGGTGTACCCGCCGTCGGACACGTACCGGTCGAGCTTCCAGGACCGCTCCGCGTCCCAGTGCGCGGTGAGCACGGGGGTGAGGGTCGTCATCACGACTCCTTCGCGTCGTCGGACTTCTGCTTGCGCTGCTCGCCCTCGCCGGAGGCGTCGGCCGGCGTCGTCACGGGACGGTCGGCGCTCGACTGCTCCCCGCCGGTGGCGGGGGTGGCCTCGGCCGCACCGGAGGCGGTGCGCTCGTCGGCGTCGAAGGACGGCGCCGTCCAGCCCTTCTCCTTGGCGAGCAGGGTGCCGCGCAGGGTCGCCTCGCCGGCGCCCACGCCCTCGTCGACGCGCCCGTCCGGGAAGCCGGCGAGCACGCGGCTCGTCTCCTTGAACGTGGCGACCGACGCGGCGCCGCGGGTCGGTGCGACCGGGACGCCCTCGACGAGCTTGTCGACGACCTCGACGGCCGAGGCCGGGGTCTGGTTGTCGAAGAACTCCCAGTTGACCATCACGACGGGCGCGTAGTCGCAGGCGGCGTTGCACTCGATGCGCTCGAGCGTGACGGCGCCGTCCTCGGTCGTCTCGTCGTGCCCGATCCCGAGGTGCTCGGTGAGCTCCTCCCAGATGGCGTCGCCGCCCATGATCGCGCAGAGCGTGTTCGTGCAGACGCCGACGGTGTACGTGCCGTTGGGGTGCCGCTTGTACTGCGTGTAGAACGTCGCGACGGCCGACACCTCGGCCGTCGTCAGCCCGAGCTCGGCCGCGCAGAACGCGATGCCGCGGGGGCTGACGTAGCCGTCCTCGGACTGCACGAGGTGGAGCATCGGCAGCAGCGCCGAGCGGGCCTGCGGGTAGCGCGCGACGATCTGCGCCGCATCGGCGGCGAGGCGCTCACGCGTGGCCTCGTCGTACCCGGTGGCGTGCCGCGCACCCGGGACGCGCCCGGCGGCGGACAGCGGTTCGTGCTCGACGGACATCAGCGGTCCACCCCTCCCAGCACCGGGTCGATCGACGCCACGGCGACGACGACGTCGGCGACCTGCCCGCCCTCGCACATCATGGAGACGGCCTGCAGGTTGTTGAACGACGGGTCGCGGAAGTGCGCCCGGTACGGCTTGGTGCCACCGTCGGAGACGAGGTGCACGCCGAGCTCCCCGCGCGGGTGCTCGACCGACTGGAAGGCCTGCCCGGCCGGCACCCGGAAGCCCTCGGTCACCAGCTTGAAGTGGTGGATGAGGGACTCCATCGAGGTGCCCATGATCTCCCTGATGTGGTCGAGGGAGTTGCCCATGCCGTCGGTGCCGATGGCGAGCTGCGCCGGCCAGGCGATCTTCTTGTCCTCGACCATGACGGGCCCGGGACGCGAGGCGAGGCGCTCGAGGCACTGCTCGACGATGCGCATCGACTGGTAGATCTCCTCGACGCGCAGCAGCAGCCGCGACCAGGCGTCCTGGCCGTCGTTGACGGGCACGTCGAAGTCGTACGTCTCGTAGCCGCTGTACGGCGCGGCCTTGCGCACGTCGTACGGCAGGCCGGTCGAGCGCAGCATCGGGCCGGTGATGCCCAGGGACATGCACGCGGCGAGGTCGAGCACGCCGACGTCCTTCATGCGCAGCTGGAGGATCGGGTTGGCGAGCATGAGGTCCTCGAGCTGGCGCATGTACTCGCGCACCTTGCCCAGACCCTCGCGGATGGTGTCGATCGAGCCCGGGGGCACGTCCTGCGCGACACCGCCGGGGCGGATGTACGCGTGGTTCATGCGCAGGCCGGAGATGAGCTCGAAGATCTTGAGGATCTCCTCGCGGGCGGTGAAGCCGACGATCATGATCGTCGTCGCACCGAGCTCGTTCCCGCCGGTGGCGAGGCAGATGAGGTGGGACGAGATCCGGTTGAGCTCCATCATGAGGACGCGGATGACCGAGGCACGCTCGGGCACGTCGTCGGTGATGCCGAGGAGCTTCTCGACCGCGAGGCAGTACCCGGCCTCCTGGAACAGCGGGGCGACGTAGTCCATGCGGGTGCAGAACGTCACGCCCTGGGTCCAGGTGCGGAACTCCATGTTCTTCTCGATGCCCGTGTGGAGGTAGCCGATGCCGGCCCGGGCCTCGGTGACGGTCTCGCCGTCGATCTCGAGCATGAGGCGGAGCACGCCGTGCGTCGACGGGTGCTGGGGACCCATGTTGACGACGATGCGCTCCTCGCCGAGGCGGGCGGCCTCCTCGGCGATGTCGGACCAGTCGCCGCCGGACGCCTCGAACGAGGGGACGTCCTGGGTCTCGTCGTGCGGGACGTGACGGGTCGCGTGCGGGGTCTGCGAGGGTGCGGACATCAGCTGTACGACCTCCTCTGGTCCGGGGGCGGCACGGTGGCGCCCTTGTACTCGACCGGGATGCCACCGAGCGGGTAGTCCTTGCGCTGCGGGTGGCCGGGCCAGTCGTCGGGCATCTCGATGCGGGCGAGACCGGGGTGGCCGTCGAAGACGATCCCGAAGAAGTCCCAGGTCTCGCGCTCGTGCCAGTCGTTCGCCGGGTAGACCGACGTCGTCGACGGGATGTGCGGGTCGGCCTCGGGCGCCGCGACCTCGAGGCGCAGGCGCCGCGAGTGCGTGACGGACACGAGGTGGTAGACCGCGTGGAGCTCGCGGCCGGCGTCGTGCGGGAAGTGCACGCCGGAGACACCGAGCGACAGCTCGAAGCGCAGGTCGGGGTCGTCGCGCAAGGCCTGTGCGACCTCGACGAGGTGCTCGCGGGCGACGTCGATCGTCAGCTCGCCGCGGTCGACGACGACGCCCTCGACCGCGGTCGCGAACCCGGTGCCGGACTCGTCGAGCACCTCCTCGAGCACGTCGACCACCTCGTCGAACCAGCCGCCGTACGGCCGCTCGCTGTGGCCGGGCATGGCGACGGTCCGCACGAGACCGCCGTACCCGGAGGTGTCGCCGGTGCCGGTGACGCCGAACATGCCGGTGCGCACGTCGACGATCTCGAGCGGGGTGCGCGGCGCCCCCTCGGGCTCGGCGGGCACGTTCTGCGAGCCGGCCTCGAGCGCCGCGGCCGAGGCGGTCTGCGCCCCCGGGGCCGCGGACGCACCGGGCTTGACCGCGGCCTCGGCGTCGGCCTTCTCGGGGGTGGCGGGCGCCGGGGCGCCCTCGTGCGCGGGCGCGCCCTCGCGGGCGGCCTTCTCGTCGGCGGGCACGACCTGCTCCTCGTTCTCGCCCGGTCCGGGCTTCTGCGCGCTCACCGCAGCAGCCCCGTCATGTGGGACGTCGGGGTCGCGGCCATCGCGGCCTCCTGCGCCTTGCGGGCGGCCTCGGCGCGGTTGACACCGAGCGGCTCGTCCTGGATCTGCTGGTGCAGCGCGAGGATCGCGTGGATGAGCATCTCGGGCCGCGGCGGGCAGCCCGGCAGGTAGATGTCGACCGGGACGATGTGGTCGACGCCCTGGACGATCGCGTAGTTGTTGAACATGCCGCCGGAGGACGCGCAGACGCCCATCGACAGCACCCACTTCGGTCCGGCCATCTGGTCGTAGACCTGCCGCACGACCGGGGCCATCTTCTGGCTCACGCGGCCCGCGACGATCATGAGGTCGGACTGGCGCGGCGAGGCGCGGAACACCTCCATGCCGAACCGCGAGAGGTCGAACCGGCTCGTGCCGGCCGCCATCATCTCGATCGCGCAGCACGCCAGACCGAACGTCACCGGCCACAGCGACGCCTTGCGGAAGTAGCCGACGAGGTCCTCGACCGTCGTCAGCAGGAAGCCCGAGGGCGCTTCCTCGATGCCCATGTCAGACCCTCCTCGTCCCCGTCGTCGTCACCGTCAGTCCCAGTCCAGGCCGCCGCGCCGCCACTCGTAGACGAACGGCACGGTGATGATCGCGAGGAACGCGACCATCGCCACGAGGCCGAACGTCGCGAGCTCGGTGAAGCTCACGGCCCACGGGTAGAGGAAGACGACCTCGATGTCGAAGACGATGAAGGTCATCGCGACGAGGTAGTACTTGATGGGGAAGCGACCGCCACCGATCGCGTGGGGCGTGGGCTCGATGCCGCACTCGTAGGCCTCGAGCTTCGCCCGGTTGTAGCGCTTCGGGCCGAGGATCGCGCTCGCGCCGACGCCGCCGAGGGCGAGCACCGCCGCGATCCCGATCAGCACCAGGAGCGGGACGTACGGGTTGCTCATCGAGCGGTCCTCCTCGTCGTCGAGGTGCCGGGGACCCGGCAGGTTGCGGTGGTCATGCGTCCGGTGCGATCCGGGCGAGTGCGGCGATGACGCGGTCGACCGTGTCGCCCCCGCGCGGCTCGTAGCAGTCGGAGAGCAGCTTGAGCACGAACTTCATGAGCAGCGGGCGCGGCAGGCCGTAGCGCGTGCAGACGCGCATGACCTGCGGGTGCTCGATGAGCCGGACGAAGAGGCGGCCGAGGGTGTAGTACCCGCCGAGGTCGTCCTTCATGCGGCGCTCGTACGTGGCGAACGCGCGCTCGCGACCGGCGGCCGACCCGCGGGCCAGGCCCTGCGCGATCGCGTCGGCCGCGACCCGCCCGGCCTGCAGGCCGTAGGCGATCCCCTCGCCGTTGAACGGGCTCACCATGCCCGCCGCGTCGCCGGCGAGCAGCAGCCCGTCGCCGTACAGCGGCCCGCGGTTGAAGCCCATCGGCAGCGCGGCGCCGCGCACGGGGGCCACCTGGTTGTCCGGCGTGAACTCCCACTCGGCGGGGGCGTTCGCCATCCACCGTGCGAAGAGGTCCTTGTAGTCGACCTTCGTCGCCGCCGCGGTCGAGCTCACCGAGCCGAGTCCGACGTTCGCGGTGCCGTCCCCCAGGGAGAAGATCCAGCCGTAGCCCGGCATGAGGTTCGAGCGCCCGGGGGCGCCGTCCCACAGCTCGAGGTGCGACTCCATCCAGGGGTCGTCGTGGCGCGGGGTGCGGAAGTACGTGCGGACGGCGACACCCATCGGGCGGTCGTCGCGCTTCGCGCGGCCCATCGCGGTCGCCAGCCGTGCCGAGACCCCGTCCGCCGCGACGACGACCGGCGCCCGGTAGACGACCTCCTCGCCCGCGTCCTGCGAGCGGCGGCCGCCGGCGACCGGGCGGGCCCGCACGC
>JAEXEM010000460.1 GCA_023401045.1 Actinomycetes bacterium | reverse complement strand
GGCGTGAGGTGCGCCCGGTCGAGGTGCTCGGCGTGCTCGCTGCACGCGGCGAGCGCGTCGCACCGGGCCAGCACCTCGGCGGCGGACGTCACTCGGCGCCCACCGGCTCGGCGGCCTCGACGTCCGGGGCGGCCGCCGGCTGCGTGCTCTGGACCTGCGTGTCGTCGACCCGCCCGTCGTCCACCTGAACGCCGTGCAGCTGAACGCCGTGCACCTGAGTGCCGTCCACCTGCGCGTCGTCCACCTGTGCCGCGGCGTAGACCGCCTGCGCGGCGCTCACGCCGCCGCCGGCCGGGACCGCGACCCCGTGCCCGCGCAGCACGTGCTCGAGCGCGGCGAGGGTCGTGAGGACGGCGTCCTTGCGGGCGTTGACGCCCATGGTGCCGATGCGCCACACCCGCCCGTGCAGCGGGCCGAACGACGTGCCGATCTCGATCGCGAAGTCGTCGAGCATCGCCGCGCGCACGGCGTCGGCGACGACCCCGTCCGGGACCTCCACGGCGACGACGTTGTGCATCTTGTGCGCGACGTCGCCGAAGACCCCCAGGCCGAGGCCCTGCACGCCCGCGAGCATCGCGACACCCGCGACGCGGTGTCGCTCGATCGCCGTGTCCAGCCCCTCCTCGAGCAGGACGCGGGCGCACTCGTGCGCCGCGTAGAGCATCGACGTGGCCTCGGTGTGGTGGTTGAGCCGGCGTGGCCCCCAGTACTCGAGGAGCTGGGCCAGGTCGAGGTAGTTGGAGCCGATGACGGTGCCGAGCGGCTCGTCGTCCTCGGTGCGCAGCCCTTCCTCGACGTGCCGGCGGGCGCGCACGACGTCGCGCGTCCGGTCCGACAGCGTCGTCGGTGCGCTGCCCGACGGTCCGCCCAGGCACTTCTGCAGGCCTGCTGTGACGACGTCGAGCCCCCAGTCGTCGGTGCGCACGTCGTTGCCGCCCAGCGAGGCCGTCGCGTCGACGTAGAGCAGGGCGTCGTGCTCGACGCACACCGCGCCGAGGTCCGCCAGCGGCTGGCGCATCGTCGTCGAGGTGTCGCCGTGGACGACCGCGACGAGCCGGGGCCGGTGGGCGCGCACGGCGTCGGCGATGCGCTGCGGGTCGACGACCCGGCCCCACGGCGCCTCGACCGTCTCGACGACCGCCCCGGCGCGCCGTGCGATCTCCACCAGCAGGTGGCCGAACCGCCCGAACACCGGCACGAGCACCCGGTCGCCCGGCTCGACGAGCGAGACGAGCGCCGCCTCGATCGCGGCCCGCGCCGTGCCGTCGACGAGCAGGGTCGCCTCGTTGGCGGTGCGGAAGACCCGGCGGTAGAGGTCCTGCGTGGCGTTCATGTACCCGGTCATCACCGGGTCGAACTGCCCGACCAGCGGCGCGGACATCGCCCGCAGCACGCGAGGGTCCGCGCTGATGGGGCCCGGGCCCATGAGCAGGCGGTGCGGCGGGTCGATCGTCACGGACGGCACGCTACGAAACGGGCGTTTCACCGAGGTTTCGACCACGTGCGCGGCGGGTCACGGTCGGCGTAGCAGCCGGCCCGTGCCGTCGGTGACGACGCCGTCGCGCACGACGACCCGCCCGCGGAGCACCGTCGCCGTCACGGACGCGGAGACCTCGACGCCGTCGTACGCGCTGATCGGGTTCCGGTGCGCCAGCGTGCGCACGTCGACGTGCCACGGTCGCAGCGGGTCGAGCACGAGGAGGTCGGCGTCCGCGCCCGGCGCGATCCGGCCCTTGTGCGCGAGCCCGACGAGGTCCGCGGTGGACGTCGACATCCACCGGCTCACCTCGGCGATCGGGATGCCGCGGGCCGCGGCGCCGTGCGCGACCGCCTGGAAGCCGACCTGGAGGCCGGCGACCCCGCCCCACGCCTGCTGGAGGTCGCCGCCGCCGCGCAGCTTCTCCTGCGCCGTGGCGGGGGAGTGGTCGGTGACGACCATGTCGACGACCCCCTCGCGCAGCCCGTCCCACAGCGCCTCGCGGTTGCCCGCGTCGCGGATCGGCGGGCAGCACTTGTGCGCCGGTGACGCGTCGGGGATCGACCCGGCGTCGAACGTGAGGTAGTGCGGGCACGTCTCGACCGTCACCGGCAGGCCCTCGGCACGCGCGTCGGCGAGCTGGTCCAGCGCGCGGGCGCTCGACAGGTGCAGGACGTGCACCCGGCAGCCCGTCGCCCGCGCACCGGCCAGGACCTGCGCGATCGCGGCCGTCTCGGCCTCGTGCGGGCGCGACGCGACGAAGTCCCGGTACGACCCACCCGGGCGCACCGGTGCCGCGGCGAGCACCGCCGGGTCCTCGGCGTGGACGATGACGAGCCCGTCGAACGCCGCGACCGTCCGCAGGGCGGCCTCGAAGCCCGCCGGGCCCAGCGGCGGGAACTCGTCGACGCCCGACGGCGAGAGGAAGCACTTGAAGCCCATGACGCCCGCGTCCCACAGCGGGCGCAGGTCGTCGAGGTTGCCCGGCACCGCACCGCCCCACAGGGCGACGTCCACCGACAGCTGCCCGGTCGTCGCGCGGCGCTTGGCGGCCAGGCCGGCCGTCGTCGTCGTCGGCGGGATGCTGTTGAGCGGCATGTCGACGATCGTCGTGACGCCGCCGAGGGCGGCCGCCCGGGTCGCCGAGGCGAACCCCTCCCACCGCGTGCGCCCGGGCTCGTTGACGTGGACGTGCGTGTCGACGACGCCCGGCAGGACGTACGTGTGGTCGGCGGCCGTGAGCACCGGCCCCTCGACGGGCGCGTCGTAGGCGTCGACCGCCGTCACCCGGCCGTCCGCGACGCGCACGGTCGCGGGGCGCAGGGCCCCGTCGACGAGCACCTGCCGGC
>JAEXEM010000201.1 GCA_023401045.1 Actinomycetes bacterium | reverse complement strand
CTCGACGCGCTCGCCGCCCTGCCGGAGCAGGCACCGGCCCGCACCCGCGTCGTCCCGCTGCAGGTCGCCGGCGCCTTCCACACCGAGCACATGGCACCGGCCGTCGACGAGCTCGCCGCGGCCGCGGCCGGGCTCGCCCCGCAGCACCCGGTCGTCACGCTCCTGGGGAACGCGGACGGCGCCGTCGTCACCGACGGTGACGACGCGCTCGCACGGCTCGTCGCGCAGGTCGCCCGCCCGGTGCGCTGGGACCTGTGCCAGCAGACGCTCACGACGCTCGGTGTCACCGCGCTGCTCGAGCTGGCCCCCGGTGGTGTCCTCACCGGACTCGCCCGGCGTACGCTGCCCGGGGTCGAGACGCTGGCCCTCAAGTCCCCCGCCGACCTCGACGCCGCCCGCGACCTCGTCCGCAGGCACGCCGGCGCCGCCACCACCCTGGAGAGCCAGCCGTGACCCGACCGACCCTCACGCAGTCCACCGGCCCCGCCCACACCCGGATCCTCGGACTCGGCGGTGTGCGCGGCGAGCTCGTCGTGACGAACGACGACCTCGTCGGTCCCATCGACTCCTCCGACGAGTGGATCCGGCAGCGCACGGGCATCGTCACCCGGCGCCGCGCCGGGGCCGGCACCGACGTGCTCGACCTCGCCGAGGGCGCAGCCCGGGCCGCTCTGGAGGACGCGGGCCTGACCGGCGCGGACATCGACGCCGTCATCGTCTCGACCGTCACGTACTTCCACCAGACGCCCGCCGCCGCCGCGATCGTCGCCGACCGGATCGGCGCCACGCCCGCGGCCGCCTTCGACATCTCCGCGGCGTGCGCCGGGTACTGCTACGGCATCGGCCAGGCCGACGCCCTCGTGCGCGCCGGCGCCGCCCGTCACGTCCTCGTCATCGGTGCGGAGAAGATGAGCGAGTTCGTCGACCCGACGGACCGCACGATCTCCTTCCTCCTCGGCGACGGCGCGGGCGCGGTCGTCGTCGGCCCCTCCGACACGCCCGGCATCGGCCCGACGGTGTGGGGCTCGGACGGCGGCCAGGCGCAGGCGATCCGGCAGACCCACTCGTGGCTCGCGACCCGCGACGAGGGCGCCGGCTGGCCCACCCTTCGCCAGGAGGGCCAGTCGGTCTTCAAGTGGGCCGTCTGGCAGATGGCCCCGGTCGCCCAGAAGGCGCTCGACGCCGCGGGCGTCACCGCGGACGACATCGAGGCGTTCATCCCGCACCAGGCGAACATGCGGATCATCGACCAGATGATCAAGCAGCTCAAGCTGCCCGAGACGGTCGTCGTCGGGCGCGACATCGCCGACACCGGCAACACGTCGGCCGCGTCGATCCCGCTGGCCGCCGAGCGGCTGCGGCGCGAGGGCACGGTGTCCCCCGGTGCGCTCGCCCTCCAGATCGGCTTCGGCGCCGGGCTCGTCTACGCCGCGCAGGTCGTCGCCCTGCCCTGATCCCCCCACGGGTGGGGTGACCCCCGCCTGTACCGTTCAGCACGTCCATGCAGCACCTGACACGAGGAGACCCCCGATGGCGTACAGCGAGCAGGAGATCCTGGCCGGTCTGGCCGAGATCGTCAGCGAGGAGACCGGTCTTCCCACCGACTCCGTCCTGCCCGAGAAGTCCTTCACCGACGACCTCGACATCGACTCGCTGTCGATGATGACGATCGTCACGCTCGCCGAGGAGAAGTTCGACGTGCGCATCCCCGACGACGAGGTGAAGAACCTCGCCACGGTCGGCGACGCCGTCAGCTACATCTCGGGCGCCCAGGCCGCCTGAGCCGCAGGACCCCGCCGGAGCGCCGGCGGTGCGCCCGGCGACCCGCCGCGCGCACCGCCCGCCCGAACCGAGGAGAACCTTCATGAGCACCGTCCCCGAGGTCGTCGTCACCGGCCTGGGCGCCACCACGCCGCTCGGCGGTGACGTCCCCAGCACGTGGCAGGCCGCGCTCGCCGGCGAGTCCGGCGCCCGGCCCTTCGAGAACGACTGGGCGGAGCGCTACGACATCCCGGTGTCGTTCGGCGCGACGATCCGGGTGACCCCGGACCAGGTGCTCACACGTCCCGAGCTCAAGCGCATGGACCCCTCGGCGCAGTACGCCGTCATCGCGGCACGCGAGGCGTGGGCCGACGCCGGCTCCCCCGAGGTCGACGGCGCACGGCTCGGTGCCGTCGTGTCGTCCGGCATCGGCGGCATCTGGACGACGCTCGACGCGTGGGACACCCTGCGCGAGAAGGGCGGTCGCCGGGTCCTGCCGATGACCGTGCCGATGCTCATGCCGAACTCCCCGGTCGCCTACGTCTCCCTCGAGCTCGGTGCCCGCGCCGGTGCCCACGCGCTCGTCTCGGCGTGCGCCTCGGGTGCGGAGGCCATCGGCTACGGCGTCGAGATGATCCGCTCGGGTCGCGCCGACGTCGTCGTCGCGGGCGGCACCGAGGCCACGATCCACCCGATGCCGATCGCCGCCTTCGCGGCGTCACGCACGCTGTCCACGCGCAACGACGACCCGGCCGGCGCCTCGCGCCCCTACGACGTCGACCGCGACGGCTTCGTCATCGGCGAGGGCTCGGGCATCGTCGTCCTCGAGAGCGCCGCGCACGCCGCTGCCCGGGGCGCTCGCGTCTACGCCCGCATCGGGGGCGTCGGCCTGTCCGCCGACGGCTTCCACATCACGTCGCCCGAGCCGTCCGGCGACGGCCAGGTGCGGGCGATGCGCGCGGCGCTCGCCGACTCGGGCGTCGCCGCGACCGACGTCGCCCACGTCAACGCGCACGCCACCTCGACCGTCGTCGGCGACCTCATCGAGGCCCGCTCGGTGCGCGAGGTGCTCGGCTCCGACGCCGACCACGTCGCCCTCTCGGCGACGAAGTCGATGACCGGCCACCTCCTCGGCGGTGCCGGTGCCCTCGAGACGATCTTCACCGTGCTGGCGGTCCACGACCGGCAGGCCCCGCCGACGATCAACGTCACCAACCCGGACCCCGAGCTCGTGCTCGACCTCGTGCGGGACAAGCCGCGCACGCTGCCCGAGGGGCCCGTGGCGGCCGTCAACAACTCGTTCGGGTTCGGCGGTCACAACGTCGCGCTCGTCGTCACCTCCGCCTGACGCCGACCGCCCTCCCGGGGTGACCGGACCGACCGGACGCGGCGCCCCGGGGG
>JAEXEM010000179.1 GCA_023401045.1 Actinomycetes bacterium | reverse complement strand
GGCCGAGGTGACGACGGCGGGGTCCGCGGCGGCACCCGTGAGGTGGTCGAGGCGCAGCTCGACGACGTCCGCGACGCCCGGTGGCAGCGCCCGGACGGCGGCCGCGGCGGCCCCGGGCGTCGCAGCGACGACCGGCACGCACACCTTCGGCACGCCCGTGCCCAGGGCCGTCCCCCGCAGGCGCACCACACCGTCGCTCGTCGTCATGCCCCCGATTGTCGGGCATCGGCGTGCGGCGGGGTGCCGCCGCTCACGACGGCGTCCTCAGGACCCGGTGAACCGCGCCCAGACGTGCTTGCCGGACCCGTCGGTCCACCACCCGACCTCGCTCGAGAGCATCCGGGCGATCTGGAGTCCGAACCCGCCATCGCCCGGCGCGCGGGAGTCCGCGAGGAACGGGGCGTGGGTCGTGTCGGAGTCCGAGACGACGACGAGCGCGTCGCCGCCGTCGACGAGCAGCCTCACCTGGGCCGGCGGGCGGCCGTGCGAGAGCGCGTTCGTCGCCAGCTCGGAGGTGACGAGCACGACGGAGTCCGCCGGGGGGCCGATCGGGCCCCCGATGCGCGACGTCGCCGCCGCGAGGTGCGCCCGCAGGTCCGCGCGGACGACGCGCAGGTGGGCGGCGTCCTCGACGTCCCAGCGTCGCACCGCGACGAAGTCGTCCGACGGCCGGGACGCCCGCAGCGTGTGCCCGTGGTCCGTCGGGGTCGTCGGGTCGTCCGGGGGCAGCGAGGCCGGGGCCACCGGACCACCCTGTGCGGGGGACTCCGGAGGAGCGCCTGGGGCAGTCGCGTGCGAGGGCGGGTCGTTGCTCACGGTCCTGCACCCCCGTCCGTCGCCGCGTCCATCTGTCGTCCGTGCGCCCCCCCGCGCCTCCGCCACGGTAGGCGCCCGGCCAGGATCCCACCACTGAAGCGGGCCGTGAGTCGACCTCGGGCGCGGACGTCCGTCCAGATCGCGGGCTCCCCGTCCGCGGTGCGACGCGCGGTGGGCGGGGCACTCCCGCAGGTCACGGTGCCGACGGCGGAGGGGGCCGCGCCCCGGTCGGCCGGGCGAGCCGACGGCGGGTGAACTCGACGCCGCCGCGGCCGGTCGGTCGTGGCGCGGGCCCGGGCGTTGTCGGAGGCCGTCGATACGGTCGGGACGGTCGCGCTGCTCGCTCGCCGGCACGCCTGACGGTGCAGGCGGTGCAGGTGGTGCAGGCGGTTCGGGTCGTGCGCGTGGTGGCGACGGTGCGGGCGGTGCGGTCCCGGGTGGACGGCTCGCGGGCGGCGAGGAGGTCGGTGCGGATGAGGTTCGGCGTCGTGGGCAGCTTCGGGTCGGTCGGTCAGCTCGTCGACCTCGCCGTCGCCGCCGAGGAGCACGGCTGGGACGGGTACTTCACGTGGGACGGCGTCGACCTCGACGGGATGCCGACGTGGGACCCGTTCGCGGTGCTCGCGGCGGCCGCGGTGCGGACGACGCGCGTCGCCCTCGGGGCGCTCGTCTTCGCCCCGGCCCGCCGGCGGCCGTGGGTGTTCGCCAAGCAGGCCGTCACCGTCGACCACCTCTCGGGCGGGCGGCTCGTCCTGCCCGTCGGCCTCGGGGTGCCGGAGGACCGTGCCGTCAGCGGCGTGAGCGGGGAGGCGACGACGCTGCGGGAACGGGCGGAGCGGCTCGACGACGTGCTCGACGTGCTCGACCGGTCCGCCACCGGCGAGAGGTTCGACCTCGACGGGCGCCACGTGCGCGTCGAGGGCATGCGGCTCGTCCCACCGCCCGTCACCCGGCCCGACGGGCGCACACGCGTCCCCGTGTGGGTGGTCGCGGCGTACCCGTCCGAGCGGTCGATGGCGAGAGCCGCCCGTTGGGACGGGATCGTGCCGCAGCACCGCGGCGAGCGCGCGATGGAGCAGGCCGACCCCGCCCTGCTCGCCGAGGTCCTCGCCTGGGTCGCCGCGCACCGCGCGCCCGACGCCGGCCCGTTCGACGTCGTCGTCCACGGCGCCCTGCCGGACGACCCGGGGCAGGCGCGCGACCACGTCGCCGCGCTCGCCGAGGCCGGTGCGACGTGGTTCGTCGACGCGCTGTGGGACCCGGCGACGGCGACGCCCGAGAGGCTGCTCGAGCGTGTGCGCCAGGGCCCGCCGCGCTGACGCGGGGAGGCGGCGCACCGGCGGCACTCTCTCAGCGCCCGCCCGCGGCGGGACGTGTGAGGGGGTAGATGTACGGGCCGCCCGGGGCGAGGGGGACGACGTCGTGGCGCTCGGTGTAGCCGCGGCGCACGTAGTAGCCGACGTTGTCCTCCTTCGTCGTCTCGAGGTAGGACGGTGCGCCGAGCGCGTCGAGCTCCTCGAAGAACCGGCGCAGCAGCACGCTGCCGCGCCCGGCCCGCTGGAGCTCGGGCCGGACCCCGAACGCCTCGACGTACCAGCAGTGCCGCGGCACGCCCTGCGAGGTGAGCTCCCCGAAGCGGATGATGCCCCGGCTGTGCTCGCGGGTGTGGAGCGCGACGCGCGCGACGCGACCGGCCTGGCGCAGCCAGCGGTGCAGCGGCATGGGGTACGACCCCGGCGGGTAGAGCGCGATGACGCCCGTCACCTCGCCGTCGAGCGTCGTGGCGAGCACCTTTCCGTACCGCAGCGCGTCGGCGAGGGTGAGGCGGTAGACCTCCCGCAGCTCGCGCTCGCGGCGTGCGCGCACCGGGAAGAGGTGGGAGTACCCGGGGGCCTCGGCGAGCGCGGCGGCGAGCACCGCGGCCGCCTGCCTCCGCTGGGCCGGGTCGAGCGGCCCGACGGCGTCCGGCGGGTCGACGGGGTGCGCAGGTTCTTCAGGTACGCCCGCCTCGTCCATGACGTGCATGTTTGCCGGACGCGCGTCCAGGTGCAACCGGAACGGCGCGTCGGCCCCGACGCGCGGGCGGACGAGTGGGGAGGTGGGGTGAAGATCGGCCGGGCGCGGCCCGCGGCCCGCCCGGCGGGTGACAGGCTGACCCCGTCTCCCCGTGAACGCGCCACGTCGTCGTGCCGCGCGTGCGCTCCCCGCGCCCGGGAGACGCCAGACAGGAGGAACCCGTGCGATCCGCACACCTGACCGTCCCGGCGCGCGTCGGCGTCACCGGCCTGCTCGGGGCCCTGGTCGCCGGCGGGCTCGTGGCCTGCACGGACGCGACCCCCGACGCGCGGCCCGCAGCGGAGGCGCTCGCCGACGCGCTCGGCACCGGCGACTTCTCGGCCGTCCCGCTCGCACCCGGCTCGCCGTCGGCCGCGGAGATCGCCGAGACCCGAACGGCGGTCGTCGAGGGGCTCGGGGAGTCCACCGCGACCGCCGAGGTCGGGGCGCTCACGGTCGCCGAGGACGAGTCCGCCGCCACCGCGGACCTCGCGGTCACGTGGGACCTGCCGGGCGTCGACGACGACTGGTCCTACTCGGCGACGCTGCGGCTCGTGCGCGCCGAGGACGGCGCCGAGGAGCCGTGGCTGGTCCGGTGGGAGCCGGCCCTGCTCGCGCCCGACCTCGTGCCCGGGGAACGGCTCACCCTCACCCGCCGGAGTGCCGAGCGGGGCGTCGTCCTCGGCCGCGAGGACGCCGTCCTCGTCGAGCCGCGGCCCGTGCAGCGCATCGGCATCGACAAGACCCGGCTCGCCGAGGACCAGCTCGACACCGCCGCCCGCGAGCTCGCCGCGGCCCTCGAGCTCGACCCCGAGGGCTACGCCGCGCGCGTCGTCGGCGCCGGACCCAAGGCCTTCGTCGAGGCGATCGTCGTCCGTGAGGGCGACCCCGGCTACGACGTGGCCGCGCTCGCCCGGATGACCGGCGTCGCCGCCCTCCCGGACGAGCTGCCGCTGGCGCCGACGCGGACGTTCGCGCGGGCCGTGCTCGGCACCGTCGGTCCGGCCACCGCGGAGATCGTCGACGCGTCCGACGGGGAGGTCGTCAGCGGTGACCTCGCGGGACTGTCCGGGCTGCAGCGGCGCTACGACGCCCAGCTGCGCGGCACACCGGGGCTCGTCGTGCGCGCGCTCGGCGGGTCCGGGACCGAACGCGTCCTCCACACCGTCGAGGCGGTGCCCGGCACCCCGCTGCGCACGACGATCGACCCCGCGCTGCAGCAGCGCGCCGAGGACGTCCTCGCCGGTGTGGGCCCGGCCTCGGCGCTCGTCGCGCTCCAGCCCTCGACCGGTGACGTGCTGGCCGTCGCGAGCGGGCCCGGCAGCGAGGGCCTGTCGACCGCCACCGTCGGCCAGTACGCGCCGGGGTCGACGTTCAAGGTCGTCAGCGCCCTCGCGTACCTGCGCGCCGGGCTCGCACCGGACTCCGCCGTCGCGTGCCCGCCGACGATCGACGTCGACGGGCGCTCGTTCCAGAACTTCCCCGGCTACCCGGCCTCCGCGCTCGGCGACGTGCCGTTCCGCACGGCGTTCGCCAACTCGTGCAACACCGCCTTCATCGGGGCCCGCGACCTCGCCGACCAGGCCGACCTCCTCGCCGCGGCGCGCTCGCTCGGCCTCGAGCCGGCCGCCGACCTCGGGTTCCCGGCGTTCCTCGGCACGGTGCCGGACGAGGCGTCGGCCACGGGTCACGCCGCCTCGGTCATCGGCCAGGGCCAGGTGCTCGCCTCGCCCCTCGGCATGGCGACGGTCGCGGCCTCGGTCGGCGCGGGGCGCACCGTCGTGCCGCGGCTCGTCCTGCCGGAGGCCGGGGCCGAGCAGGCCGGCGCGTCCCAGGAGCCCTCCCCGGACGAGGACGCGGAGGAGCCCTCGCCCGACGAGTCGCCGATGCCCGCCGCCGAGCCGCTCACCGCGGACGAGGCCGTCGCGCTGCAGGCGATGATGCGGGCGGTCGTCACCGAGGGCGGCGGCGGGATCCTCGCCGACCTGCCGGGCGCCCCCGTCATGGCGAAGACCGGGACGGCGCAGTTCGGGACCGACGCCGAGCTGAAGAACCACGCGTGGCTCATCGCGGTGCAGGGCGACCTGGCGGTCGCGGTCTTCGTCGCCGAGGGCGAGTACGGTTCCACCACCGCCGGGCCGCTCGTGCGTGCCTTCCTCGGCGGATGACGACGTCCCGCGGGGAGAGACAGCGATGACCGCACCGCACGTGCCGGGTGCCGACGGGTGGCTCCGGCCGCTGCCCGGCACCGGGCTCACGGTGAGCGCGCTCGCGCTCGGCGGCGGCCCGCTCGGCAGCATGCCGGACCTCTTCGGTGAGGACGTCGCCGCCGAGCGCGGCATCGCGACCGTCCACGCCGCGCTGGCCAGCCCCATCCGCTTCATCGACACGTCGAACGGCTACTCCGGCGGTGAGAGCGAGCGGCGCATCGGCTCCGCGCTCGCGGCGGCCGGCGGCGTGCCGGCCGACCTCGTCGTCGCGACGAAGGTCGACCCGGACGGGTCCGACTACTCCGGCGCCCGGGTGCTCCGGTCCGTCGAGGAGTCGCGTGCCCGCCTCGGGATGGACCACCTCCCGCTCGTCCACCTCCACGACCCCGAGTTCCACGAGTTCGACGAGCTCACCGGCCCCGGCGGTGCCGTCGAGGCGCTCGTCGAGCTGCGCGACTCCGGGGCGGTCGGCGCCATCGGCCTGGCCGGGGGCCGCGTCCAGGAGATCGCGCGCTACCTCGCGCTCGGCGTCTTCGACGTGCTGCTCGTCCACAACCGCTGGACGCTCGTCGACCGGTCCGCGGCCGGCCTCGTCGCCGAGGCTCGTGCGCGCGGCATGGGGGTCCTCAACGCCGCGGTGTACGGCGGCGGCATCCTCGCCCACCAGCAGGGTGGCCCGACGTCGTACGGCTACCGTCCGGCGCCCCCGGAGGTCCTCGCCGCGGTCGCCGCGATGCGCGCCGTCTGCGCGAGGTACGGCACCGACCTCGGCACCGCGGCGCTGCAGTTCTCGCTGCGCGACCCGCAGGTGGACGCGACGGTCGTCGGGATGTCCCGCCCGGAGCGCGTCGCGCAGACGCTCGCGGCGGCCGCGGCCCCGCTGCCGGACGACCTCTTCGCCGAGCTCGAGGAGCTGCTGCCGCCGAGCACGGCCTGGCTCGACGCCCCGTTCGAGGACTGACCGCCACCTCTCCGGCGGGCAGGCGCTCGCCGGAGCCCGCAGCGTCATGGACTACCGTTCACGACGTGGCGGACGGGGTGGTTGCCGCCAGGACTGGAGCACCGATGACGGACGACGAGGGCGCTGCCGCCCCCGCGGGCGGGCCGTCGGCGACCGTCGACCTCGACACCTGCGCCGACGAGCCGATCCGCATCCCCGGGTCCGTCCAGCCCCACGGGGTGCTCCTCGCCCTCACCGAGCCGGACCTCGTCGTGCGGCACGTGTCCGCCAACGTCACCGTGCTCACCGGCCTCACCGCCGAGCAGGCGCTGGGCCGCACCCTCGACGAGGTCGTCGGCGCCGAGGCCGCGGCTGCGGTCCGGGTCCACGTGCGGGCGTGGGGCGACCTGCGCGCCCGCAACCCCGTCGAGGTGGCGGTGCCCGGGCCGGACGGCGCCACCGTCGTCGACGCGGTGCTCCACCGGGTCATGGTCGGCGGCCGGCCGCTGCTCGTCGTCGAGCTCGAGGTGGCCCGCGGGCCCCGGCCGTTCTCCTTCCCCAACACGTACCAGGCGGTCCGTGGCGCGCTCGAGCGGCTCAACCACGCCGGCAGCCTCGAGGAGCTCTACGACGCCGCCGCCCAGGAGGTGCGCGCGCTCACCGGCTTCGACCGGGTGATGGTCTACCGGTTCGACGCCGACCACAACGGGGAGGTCGTCGCCGAGGCACGGCGCGGCGACCTCAACTCCTTCCTCGGGCTGCACTACCCGGCCTCCGACATCCCGCCCCAGGCCCGGGCGCTGTACGAGACGAACTGGATCCGGCTCATCGCCGACGTCGGCTACACGCCGGTACCGATCGTGCCGCCGTTCGACCCGGGCACGGGCGACCCGCTCGACCTCACGCACTCGGTGCTGCGCAGCGTCTCGCCCGTCCACGTCGAGTACCTGACGAACATGGGTGTGCGGGCGTCGATGTCGATCTCGCTGCTGCGTGACGGCAGGCTGTGGGGGCTCGTCGCGTGCCACCACTACGCCGGGCCGCACACCGTGCCGTTCGGGGTGCGGGCGGCCGCGGAGTTCCTCGGCTCGGCGGTGTCGCTGCGGCTCGTCGCCCGCGCGCAGGACGGCGAGCTCGAGCGCGAGCTCGCGGCGCAGTCGGCCATCGCGCGGCTGCTGCCCGTCGCGCGTGACCC
>JAEXEM010000100.1 GCA_023401045.1 Actinomycetes bacterium | reverse complement strand
ACCTCGGGACGGGCACGCACCGGGTCCGAGTCGAGCGCTCCGCGCAGCGCACGCGCGTCGCGCCGGAGCCCGTCGCGGCGAGCCGCTGCGGCGTCCTGCGCGGTGATCCGGCCCGCCCCGTCCTGCTGCACGCGAAGGATCCTAGATGTCCGGATGTATCAGGCGGCCACGAGCGACCTCCTGCGGGCGACGAGCACTCCCCTGCGACGACCCGAGGAGCACCCCGTGGCGCGTTTCCCTGCGCGGCAGCCCGGCCGCCCGTTCGGCGACGAGTACGACGACCGCCTGTACCGCCCCGACGCACCCCGGGCCGTGGCGGCGTTCGCCCGGCGCGGTTCTCCTCGCTCCCCGGGCCGTGAGTACCTCGAGGCGCTGCGCGACGAGCTGAGGACCGACGACGACGTCGACGCGGCCGTCCGGGCCCGCCGCGAGGCGGTCGTCGACCGGCTCGTCGCGGGCCACGCGCTGCGCGGCGTCGAGGTCGACGTGCGCAGCAACCTCCACCGCTCCGACGTCTTCCCTGTCGTCGGCGAGCTCCTCATGACCCCGTCCACCTGGGCGGACGTGCAGGACGAGGCGCGCACGGCCGGCCTCGAGGAGGTCGATCTCGAGCACCCCGAGCTCGCCGGCCGGCTCGTGCGGACCCGCACCCGTGACCGGCGCCTGGCCCGCCGCCTCGACAGCCTCGTGCGGACCTGGCGGGCGCGGGGGCACGTCGTCTCGCACTCGTACGTCACGCCCCTCGGCGGGCGCCCGATCATGAAGCCGATGTCGGGTGCGTTCACGCCGCAGGTCGCCGAGTTCCCCGCGTACGCCGGTGCGGGCCCGCGCCACGGCGAGGGCGTCGTCGTCGCCGTCGTCGACACCGGGATCACCGGGGAGCGTCGCGGTGACGGCTGGCTCGCGGACGTCGAGCGGGTCCTCGCCGACGACCCGGCGGCGCACGGCGACGAGGGCAACGTCGACCCGCTCGACGCCGAGCCCGAGGACGGGTTCCTCGACGTCTACGCCGGGCACGGCACCTTCGTCGCCGGGATCGTCGCGCAGGTGGCGCCCGGTGCGACGATCCGCGCGTACCGGGCGGTGGGCCCCGGCGGGGCGGGCAGCGAGCTCGACGTGGCGTGCGCGCTCGTGCGCGCGGTGCGTGACGGCGCGGACGTCGTCAACCTGTCCCTGGGCACGCAGAGCATGTACGACGAGCCGTCGCTGCCCCTGGCGGCGGCGCTCGACGTGGTTCGCGAGATCGAGGACGAGCAGGGCCGCAAGGTCGTCGTCGTCGCCGCCGCCGGGAACTACGGTGACGACGCACCCACGTGGCCCGCCGCGTTCGGGCGCGTCGTGGCGGTCGGTGGTCTCACCGCGGAGCTCACGCCGGCCCCGTGGTCGAGCCGCGGGTCGTGGGTCGACCTCTCCGCCGTCGCCGAGGGTGTCCTGTCGACGTTCGTCCAGGGCCGGCAGAACCCCGCGTTCTCCGTCGACCCCCAGGAGTTCGGGACGGACGCGTTCGCGCACTGGGTCGGCACGTCCTTCGCCGCGCCGCAGGTCGCCGGGGCCGTCGCCCGCACGATGACCGAGCTCGACGTCGACGGGCCCGCCGCGGTCGAGGCACTCCTCGCCGCGGGCAGGCCCGTCGCAGGGCTCGGCCGGGCCCTGCGCATCCTGCCGGGAGCCTGAGGTGCTGGGCGCGTGCCTCGCACGGCGCCATGATGACCTTCGGGACGAAACCGACACCCGAAGGAGCCGCACCGTGCGCGACGACCCACCGCGGGCACCCGCTGACGACCGCACGACCACGGAGCTCGTCGCCGGGGCGCTGGCCGGCGACGAGCGGGCCTGGGCCGAGATCGTGCGCCGGCACACCGGCCTCGTCCTGGCCCGGGCCCGCCAGTTCCGCCTCGGGCCGCAGCAGACGGAGGACGTCGCGCAGACGGTGTGGCTCAACCTGCTCGAGCACCTCGCCGAGCTGCGCGAGCCGGAGGCCCTGCCCGGATGGATCTCGACGGCGACGCGCCACGAGTGCCTCCGGGTCGTCAACCTCGCGCGTCGGTCGGTGCCGGTCGACCCGTCGACCGGCCGCCTCGACGTTCCCGACGACACCGGTCTGGATGCCGAGCTGCTGCGCAGCGAGCGCGAGGCGGCGCTGCGGGCGGCGCTCGCCGAGCTGCCGGCCCACCAGCGGGACCTGCTCGTCCTGCTGTCCACCGACCCACCCCCGAGCTACCAGGAGATCTCCGTGCGTCTCGGCATCCCCGTCGGGTCGATCGGCCCCACCCGGCAGCGCGGACTGGCCCGCCTGCGGCGGACCGACTCGATCCGCGCGTACCTGGCGACGCCCACGGGTGCCGCAGTCGGTGAAGGGGGCGGCGATGTCCTCGCACTCGGATGACCTCGACCGGCCTCCGTCGCAGCGCGGGCCCGTGCCGCACGAGCAACGGTGGCAGGACGACGACGCCCTCGCGGCGGACCTCGCGGGCGCCGTCCGGGAGACGCCGACCGCGGACCGCGTCGCGGCCGCGGCTGCGTCGGCCTTCCGCGCGCACCGCGGGATGCTCGCGCTCCGCGACGAGCTCGCCGCCGACCTCCTGCTGCTCTCGCTCGCCCACGACTCGAGCCTCGCGGGCGCGACGGCGGGGGTGCGCGACCGCACCGGGCGCCCGTCCCGCACCCTCGTCTTCGAGGGCGACGGGGTCGGGGTCGAGGTGGAGGTCACGGCCGACGCCGTCGAGGGCCAGCTCGTCCCGGCGCGGCCCGGCCGTGTCGTGCTGCGCGGGCCGGAGGGTGCGCTCGCCGCGGCCGACACCGACGAGGTCGGGTACTTCCGGCTCGCCGTCCGGCCGGAGGGACCTGTCCGCCTGCTCTGCGAGAGCGCGGGGGGCACGTGCATGACGCCGTGGCTCACGTGGTGACGGAGCACCGGGGCTGAGGGGAACGGTCGATCGGCCCGGCGGGGGCCCCCGGCCCCCGGGGGGCCCGGCCCCCCCCCCGCCCGC
>JAEXEM010000073.1 GCA_023401045.1 Actinomycetes bacterium | reverse complement strand
CCGTCGGGCTGGCGTTCGTCGGCGTGGACCGCCGCGAGGTGCGCCGGTACGGCACGCCCGAGGACCACGACCGGGTGCACGGCCTCGACGCGGCCGGCATCCGGAGGCGGGTGCTCACCTTCCGCTGAGCCGGCGGCGACGGGCGGCGGGACCTCACACGGTCCCGCCGCTCAGCCCGCGTCGGTGGCCGGCCGCTCGTCCGGTCCGTCGAGCCGGACGGGTCCGCGCCCCGCGGCCCCGAGCACGTCGTCGGGGTTGAGCAGCTCGCACGAGCGCATCGACAGGCAGCCGCAGCCGATGCAGCCCATGAGCTCCTTCTCCAGCCGCACGAGCGCGCGGCGACGCTCCTCGAGCCGCACCCGCCAGGCGCGTGACAGCCGCTGCCAGTCCTCATGGCTCGGCTCGTGGTCCATCGGCAGGGTGCGGAACACCTCGGCGACCTCGGACAGCGGGATGCCGAGGCGCTTGGCGACGAGCACGAGGGAGATCCGGCGCAGCATGTGCCGGGGGTAGCGGCGCTGGTTGCCGGCGGTGCGGGAGGCGGCGATGAGCCCCTGCCGCTCGTAGAAGTGGAGCGCGGAGACGGGGACACCGGTGCGGCGGCTCACCTCGCCGACCGAGAGCCACTGCGACGAGCCCACTCCGCTCCTCCCCGTCCGACGGCCATCGGTCGTCCACCTCGCCACGGCCCGGCCTGGACGGTGGCGCGGACACGGTAACCTCCGCCCGGCGTCGCGGCCCGGAACCGCGGGAACCCGCGGCGCCGGTCACGCGTTGCCTGCTCGCCGAAGACCCGTGGGACGTAGGTCCCGCCCACCGCACCGAGGAGCGCCGTGACGTCCGCCCCCACGACCCAGCCCGCCGAGGGCACCACGCCGGCGCAGCCCCTCGAGGACCGCCCCGGCCGGCCCTACGCGCGGTCGGTGTCGTCGCTCATCTTCTTCTCGCGCTGGCTGCAGGTCCCGCTGTACGTCGGGCTCATCCTCGCCCAGGTCGTCTACGTGTGGCAGTTCCTCAAGGAGCTGTGGCACCTCGTCGACTTCTCGGTCTTCGGGCACGAGCTGCCCGGGATGGAGGAGTTCGGTGCGGAGGCGACGACGATGCTCCTCGTCCTCGGGCTCGTCGACGTCGTCATGATCTCCAACCTCCTCATCATGGTGATCATCGGCGGGTACGAGACGTTCGTGTCCCGGATGCGTCTCGAGGGCCACCCGGACCAGCCGGAGTGGCTCAGCCACGTCAACGCCAACGTGCTCAAGACGAAGCTCGCGATGTCGATCATCGGCATCTCGTCGATCCACCTGCTGCGCACGTTCATCGAGTCGTCCGTCGGGCACGTGACCGGCACGACGATGATGTGGCAGACCCTCATCCACCTCGCGTTCGTCGCGTCGGCGCTCGCGCTCGCGCTCATCGACCGGATGTCGCTCACCGCGGCCCAGCGCGCCTCGCACTGACGCGTCAGTCCCCCAGCGGGTGGTGGCAGGCCACCGAGTGCCGCGGCGTGATCGCCACCGGCACCGGGTCCTGCTGCGCGCAGATCTCGGTGGCGCGCCAGCAGCGGGTGCGGAACCGGCACCCGGACGGCGGCGAGACCGGGCTCGGCACGTCCCCGGTGAGGATGATCCGCTGCCGCTTGCGCTCGACCTGCGGGTCCGGCACCGGCACCGCCGACAGCAGCGCCTTGGTGTACGGGTGCTGCGGGTCGGTGTAGAGCTCGTCGCGGTGGCCGACCTCGACGACCCGGCCGAGGTACATGACCGCGACCCGCGTCGAGAGGTGCCGGACCACCGCGAGGTCGTGCGCGATGAAGAGGTAGGTGAGCCCGAGCCGCTCCTGCAGCGACTCGAGCAGGTTGATCGTCTGCGCCTGCACCGAGACGTCGAGCGCGGAGACTGGCTCGTCGGCGACGACGAAGTCCGGGTCGACGACGAGCGCCCGGGCGATCCCGACGCGCTGGCGCTGACCGCCGGAGAGCTGGTGCGGCAGCCGCTCGGCCCACCGCGGATCGAGCCCGACGGTCGACATGAGCTCGAGGACGCGCGAGCGGCGCTCGGCGCGGGCGACGCCGAGCGCGACGAGCGGCTCGGCGATGGCCTGCCCGATGCTCATGCGCGGGTGCAGGGACGAGTACGGGTCCTGGAACACCATCTGCATGCGCGAGCGCATCGGGCGCAGCCGGCGTGCGGGCAGCGTCGTCAGCTCGGTGCCGTCGAACCGGACGCTGCCGCCGGTCGGCCTCGTCAGCTGGAGCACCGCGCGGCCCGTCGTCGACTTGCCGCAGCCGGACTCCCCCACGAGGCCGAGCGTCTCGCCGCGGTGGACGTCGAGGTCGACGCCGTCGACCGCGCGCAGCGTGACGCGCCGGCCGGCCCCGCCGCGCTCGCGCACGGGGAAGGCGACCTCGAGGCCGCGCACCTCGACGAGCGGACGACGGTCCGTCCCCTCGTCCGCGACGGCGGTGGCCCGCTCCTGCGTGACGTCCTGCGTCGTGCTCATGCCGCACCCCCGTCGACCCGCTCCAGCTCCGCCTCGCGCACCGCACCGGTGAGCCACCCGTCGGGCGCCATGCCCCAGCACCGCGTCATCGCCGTGGGCGACGCCGGCTCTCCCGGGACCGGCGGCACCGGCACGAGCGCCGGCTCCGACGCCGTGCAGACGTCCCGCACGTGCCGGCAGCGCGGCGCGAACCGGCAGCCGGGGGGCGGGGCTGCGAGGTCCGGCGGCTGGCCCTCGATGGGGCGCAGCCGGCCCTGCCGCGGCCGGTCGAGGCGCGGCACCGAGGACAGCAGGCCCCACGTGTAGGGCATCGCGGGCCGCGTGAGGATCTCCTCGGTCGTGCCGCGCTCGACGATCCGCCCGCCGTACATGACGTTGACGCGGTCAGCAGTCAAACGTGTCGATCGACGCCATTCGGTCAGGTGGCATCGGTGCCGGTGCGGCACCGCCCGACGAGGACGGGGCACGGCAGGCTTCACCCGCTCCGGCGCCGCTCCCCGATGGTGACGATCCGGTGCAGAACGTACGTTGGAGACATCAGGCGCCGTCGCCCGCACGCAGGGGGGAGCGAGCGACGACGGCCCACCGTCACGCGGCGCGTGACGGGAACGGCGGGCGGTTCCGGCACTGCGGCCGGGACCGCTCCGTCGCGCCCGGGCCGTGCGCTCCGCCCCCAGGATTCGAACCTGGACCGCAAGGCTCCAAAGGCCTGCGTGCTGCCGTTACACCAGGGCGGACCGGCCGCCCCAGTCTGCCAGCCGCACGGGCGTGGCACCGCGTCCCCGGGCGGGGAGCCGGGCACGGCACAATGGCCCGATGGCCTCCGACACCAAGCGCGCACGGTCGCGCATGACCGGGTCGCAACGACGCGCCCAGCTGCTCGACGTGTCGCGCAGGCTCTTCGCCGAGAAGGGCTTCGACAACACGAGCGTCGAGGAGATCGCCGCCCGCGCCGAGGTCTCCAAGCCCGTCGTCTACGAGCACTTCGGGGGCAAGGAGGGCGTCTACGCCGTCGTCGTCGACCGCGAGATCCAGGCGCTGACGACCGCCCTCACCGGCGCGCTCGAGGGCGGCGGCCACCCCAAGGTGCTCGTCGAGCGGACCGCGCTCGCGCTGCTCACCTACATCGAGACCTCCGAGGACGGGTTCCGCATCCTCGTGCGCGACTCCCCCGTCGCCCAGGCGACCGGCACGTTCTCCTCGCTCATCGGCGACGTCGCGACCCAGGTCGAGCACCTCCTCGCCGACCAGTTCAAGCTGCGCGGCCTCGACCCGCGCACCGCGCCGGTCTACGCCCAGATGCTCGTCGGCATGGTCGCGCTCACCGGGCAGTGGTGGCTCGACGCCCGCAGCCACAAGAAGGCCGAGGTCGCCGCGCACCTCGTCAACCTCGCGTGGAACGGGCTGTCGGGGCTCGAGCGCCGCCCGGAGCTCACCAAGCACCCCTGACCCGCGCACCCCTGACCCGCGGGACCTCACCCGCGCAGCAGCGCGTCGGGGGCCCGAGGTGTCTCGACGACGACTAATCTCGGACCATGGCCGAGCCCGGTGTCGACCCCGCCCGCGACGAGGTCGACCGCATCGTCCAGGCGTGGGCGCGCGAGCGGCCGGACCTCGACGTCCGGCCCCTGTCCGTGCTCTCGCGCGTGAGCCGCCTCGCGCGGCACCTCGACCTCGCACGACGTGGCGCCTTCGCCCGCCACGGCCTGGAGACGTGGGAGTTCGACGTGCTCTCCGCGCTGCGGCGCGCCGGCGAGCCCTACCGCCTGTCGCCCGGTGCGCTGCTCACCCAGACCCTCGTGACGAGCGGGACGATGACGAACCGCATCGACCGCCTCGTCGAGCACGGGCTCGTCGAGCGCCAGCCGTCACCCGACGACCGGCGCGGGGTGCTCGTCCAGCTGACGCCCGCCGGGCTGCGGCGCGTCGACGAGGCGTTCGCCGACCTGCTCGACGTCGAGCGCGGCCTGCTCGGGGACCTGCCCGAGGACGACCGGGAGCGCCTCGCCGCGCTGCTGCGCGACGTCCTCACCCGCTTCGACGCCTCGTGACCGCACGCCCGTGACCCGGGCCGCCACCGGGTCGGGCGCGCTCCTCGTCGCGCTGCTGCTCGTCGCGCTCAACCTGCGCGGCCCCATCACGGCACCCGCCCCGGTGCTCGAGGAGATCGCGGCGGCGCTCACGCTCACCCCCGGCGCGGCGGGGTGGCTCACCGGGCTGCCCGTCCTGTGCTTCGCCACGCTCACACCGCTCGCAGCCGTCGCGCTCGCCCGCGCCGGCACCACCCGCATGCTCGCGGCCGCCCTGCTGGCGATCCTCCTCGGCACGCTGCTGCGCTCCTTCGCAGGCACCACCGGCGCGTTCGCCGGGACGGTCGTCATCGGTGCCGCCGTCACCGTGGGCAACGTCGGGGTGCCGACCGTCATCGCCCGGGACTTCCCCACCCGGGTGCCACGCGTCATGGGCCTGTACTCCGCGCTCATGACGGGCGGTGCGGGCCTGACGACGCTCGGCACGGCCCCGCTCGCCGCGGTCGTCGGGTGGCGGTGGGCGCTCGCGGCGTGGGGTCTGCTCGTCGTCCTCGCGCTCGTCGTGTGGGTGCGGGTCACCGGCCTGGGGCTCGGCCGGCGCCGGGCCGCCGACGCCGTCCCCGCCTCCGTCCCCCTCCCCGACGCGCCGCCCGTGCCGGCGCGCGCGGTGCTGCACCGTCCTGCCGCGTGGCTGCTGTGCGCGGCGTTCGTCGGGCAGTCGGCGTCCTACATGGGAGTGACCGCCTGGCTGCCCTCGATGCTGCGCGCCGAGGCGGGCCTCGGCCCGGCCGCCGCGGGCGCAGCGGCGTCGGCGTTCCAG
>JAEXEM010000046.1 GCA_023401045.1 Actinomycetes bacterium | reverse complement strand
TCTACGGTCCGGGCGGCGCCTGGTCCCCGGACCCGGAGGCCGACGTCCACCTGCTCGTCGGCGACGCGAGCGCGCTGCCCGCGGTCGCGGTCGGGCTCGAGCGCCTGCCCCGGGACGCGGTCGGCGCCGCGTTCGTCGAGGTCCACGGCCCGCAGGACGAGATCCCGCTCGACGCGCCCGCGGGCGTCGAGGTCCGTTGGCTGCACCACGGCGACGCCCCCGCCGGCTCGACCCTCGTCGACGCCGTCCGCTCCTGGCCCTGGCCGGAGGGTCGGGTGTGCGCCTTCGTCCACGGCGAGGCCGGTGCCGTCAAGGACCTGCGCGCCCACCTGCGCGTCGAGCACCGCGTCGCCCGTGAGGACCTGTCGATCTCGGGCTACTGGCGCCTGGGCGCCGACGACGAGGGCTGGCGAGCGGGCAAGCGCGAGTGGAACCAGCGCATCGAGGCGGCGGAGGCCGCCGCAGGGCTGGACTGAGCAGGCCTGGGCTGGACCGGGCCGGCGAGCGCGGGGCAAGGTCGAAACCGGGGGTAGCCGGCCGTCATCGAGACGTGCCGCACCGGCACCCCGACGGACGGAGACCACCATGCCCCGCTACCTGCTCGTCGTCGACTTCCAGCCCGGCGACGACCCGACCCCGATGACCGCGTGGGACCCGCAGGACGTGCAGGCCCACCTCGACCACTACGGCGCGCTCAACGCCGAGCTGGCCGCGAGCGGGGAGCTCGTCGGCACCGTCGTGCTCGACGGACCGGACCTCGGCCGGGTCGTGCGCTCGGACGGCCGCGCCGGCACGACCGTGAGCGAGGGCCCGTTCGCGGAGTACGCCGAGTGGGTCGCCGGCTTCCAGGTCGTCGACGTCGCGTCCGAGGAGCGCGCGCTGGAGATCGCGGCCCGCGTCTCGGCGGTGCCGGGGCGCGGCGGGGTGCCGCTGCGGCAGCCGGTGACGGTCCGGCGGGTCGTCGGCCGGGCGCCGGGCGACGCCGACGAGATGGCCGCCTGGCTGACCACCACCCCCGGGCCGGACGCGGCTCAGCGGTAGTACGTGCCGATGCGCTGCCCGTCGAGCTCGTGCACCGCGACGTCGAGGTCGTAGACGTCGGACAGCACCTCGGTGCGCACGACCTCCTCGGGCGGCCCGTCGTACGCGACCCGGCCGTCCTTCATGGCGACGATCCGGTCCGCCCAGCAGGACGCCACGTTGATGTCGTGCAGGACGACGACGGTCGTCGTGCCGAGCTCGTCGGTGGCACGCCGCAGCAGCCGCATCATCGCCACCGCGTGGCGCATGTCGAGGTTGTTGAGCGGCTCGTCGAGCAGCACGTGGGCGGTGTCCTGGCACAGCACCATGGCGACGAACGCGCGCTGCCGCTGCCCTCCGGACAGCTCGCCGAGGAAGCGGTGCGCGTACGGCTGCAGGTCGAGGAAGTCGAGCGCCCGCTCGACGTGCGCACGGTCCTCGACGGTGTACCGGCCCTTGGAGTACGGGTAGCGGCCGAACGTCACGAGGTCGCGCACGGTGAGCCGGGAGCCGACGTGCGCGTCCTGGCGGAGGATCGCCAGCCGCCGGGCGAGCACGTCGGACGGGGTCGTGCGCACGTCGAGCCCGTCGACGAGCACCTGCCCGGCGTCGGGGACCAGCAGCCGGGACATCATCGACAGCAGGGTCGACTTGCCGGCGCCGTTGGGGCCGATGAGGGCGACGAGCCCGCCGCCGGGGACGTCGAGCGAGACGTCGTCGACGACCGTCGTCGCACCGTAGCGCTTGGTGACGTTGCGGACCTCGATCACCGGGCGACCCCCCGCACCAGCAGGACGATGAACACGATGCCTCCCACGAGCTCGATGACGACGCCGAGGGTGGTGTCGAACCCGAGCACGTGCTCGAGGACGACCTGACCGGCGACGAGGAACAGCACGGACACGAGCGCGGCGCCGGGCAGCAGCCGGCGGTGCTCGTGGGTCCGCAGCAGGACGTACGCGACGTTGGCGACGAGCAGCCCGAGGAACGTCACGGGCCCGACGAGCGCCGTGGACGCCGAGACGAGCACCGCGACGACGACGAGCACGCGCGTGACGGCCCGCCGGTGCGGCACGCCGAGCCCGGTCGCGGCCTCGGCGCCGAGCGCGAGGACGTCGAGCTCGTGCCGGCGGTGCCACGCGACCGCGCACCCGGCGGCGACGAGGACGGCGGTGACGGCGAGCAGCTCGGCGTCGACCGCGTTGAAGGACGCGAAGAGCCGGTTGGTGAGGACGGCGAACTCGTTGGGGTCCATGATCCGCTGGAGCATCGCCGTGCCCGAGCGCAGCAGCGTGCCGAGGACGACGCCGACGAGCAGCAGCAGGTGCAGCGAGCGCCGCGCCCCGGTGAACAGCCACCCGAACAGCGCGACCGCGCAGCCGACCATGACGACGACCTGCCCGCCGAACAGCAGCCGTGCGTCGACGGCCGCGAGCGCGGCCCCGCCGAGGGCGAAGACGAGCACCGTCTGGACCATGGAGAACATCGCGTCCATGCCGAGCAGCGACGGCGTGAGGATGCGGTTCGCGGTGACGGTGTGGAAGAGGACGGTCGAGACGGCGACCGCGGTACCGACGACGACGAGCCCGGCGAGCTTGCGGCCGCGGAACGGCAGGACGAACTCCCACGAGCCCTGCGCCCCGACGACGAGGAACGCCACCGCGGCCGCGACGACGAGCAGCGCGAGGACGAGCAGCACACGTCCCGGGTGCGCGGCGGTGCGGGCGTCCTCGGTGGGCAGGACGGACGTGGCCTGGGCAGCGACCTCAGCCGGCACGGTGACCTCCGGTGTCCTGCCGCAGCAGCAGCCACAGGAAGAGGACGGAGCCGACGACGCCGACGACGACGCCGACCGGCACCTCGTACGGGTACCGCACGACGCGCCCGAGCAGGTCGCAGGCGAGCACGAGCCCGGCGCCGAGCGTCGCGACCCACGGCAGCGCACGGCGCACGTCGTCGCCGTGGAGCATGCTCACGAGGTTGGGCACGACGAGCCCGAGGAACGGCACGACGCCGACGGTGACGACGACGACCGCGGACACGACCGAGACGACGACGAGCCCGAGGGTGACGGTCCGCCGGTGGTTGAGCCCGAGGTTCGTGCTGAACGCCTCCCCCATCCCGGCGACGGTGAAGCGGTCGGCGACGACGTACGCGACGACGCCGAGGGCCGCGGCGAGCCACAGCGTCTCGTAGCGGCCGCGCAGCATCCCGGAGAAGTCCCCGGTGGACCACGCGGCGAGGGACTGCAGCAGGTCGGTGCGGTAGGCGATGAACGTCGCCACCGCGGAGACGACCCCACCGAGGACGATGCCGACGAGCGGCACGACGAGCGGCGAGCGCAGCGGCACGCGTCGCAGGATCGCGAGGAACAGCGCGGTGCCCGCGAGGGCGAACCCGGTGGCGGCGAGCAGCCGGCCGGCGATCGGCAGCCCGGGCGCGACGATCGTCACGACGAGCATCCCGAGGACGGCGAACTCGACCGTGCCCGTCGTCGACGGCTCGGCGAACCGGTTGCGGGCGATCATCTGCATGATCGTCCCGGCGACGGCCATCGCGGCCCCGGAGATGACGACCGCGAGGGTGCGCGGCAGGCGGCTGACGGCGACGAGCCGCCACGCCTCGGGGTCGAGGGTGAGCAAGGCGCCCGGCGTCACGTCGGCGACCCCGACGACGAGGCTGACGAGCGCGAGGAGCGGGAGCGCGACGGCGACCGCGACGAGCACCCGGTGGGTGCCCGTCGCGGCCGCGCGGGGTGACGCGAGGGTCACTTCGCCCCGAGGGCGGAGGCGACCTCCTCGGTCATGGCCTGCAGCGTCGGCAGACCACCGTTGACGAGGTACCACGAGACGGAGTCGAGGTAGACGACCTGACCCTTCTGCCACGCGGGGATCGAGCGGACGAGCTCGTTGTCGAGCACCTGCGCGGCGGGCTGCGACTCCTCGCCGGTGACGGCGTCACGGTCGAGGACGAACAGCCACTCGGGGTTCGCCTGCTGGAGGAACTCGAAGGAGACGGCCTCGCCGTGCGTCGCGGCCTCGACGTCCTCGATGGCGGGGACGACACCGAGGTCGTCGTGGAGGAACCCGAAGCGCGAGCCGGGACCGTAGGCGGTCACCTTGCCGCCGGAGGTCATGACGACGAGGGCGTTGCCGCCGTCGGCCGCGGCCGCGCTCACCTCGGAGATCGAGGCGTCGAGCGTGGCGACCATCTCCTCGACCTCGTCCTCGACGCCGAAGACCTCGCCGAGCACGCGCGAGTTCTCGACGACGCTGCCGCGGAAGTCGGCCCAGTCGTTCGACAGGTCGATCGTCGGGGCGATCTTCGTGAGCTCCGGCAGCGTCTCCGAGGAGCGGCCGGCGACGACGACGAGGTCGGGCTGCAGCGCGTTGACGGCCTCGTAGTCCGGCTCGAAGAGCGTGCCGACGTCGGTGTAGTCGTCGCCGGCGAACTTCTCCAGCGAGGCCGGCAGGTTCGACTTCGGGACCCCGGTGACCTCGATGCCGAGGGCGTCGAGCGTCGCGAGCGTCGCGAGGTCGAAGGTGACGACGGTCTGCGGGGCGAACGGCACCTCGGTCTCACCCTGCGCGTGCACGACGGTGACAGTCGTCGGCTCCGACGGGGTCTCGCTCGCGGCGGGGGTCTCGGCCTCGGCGCCGGCGGAGCAGGCGGCGAGGGAGAGGGCGGCGACGAGCGCGAGGGCGCCGGTACGCAGGTGGGAGGGCACGGGGGAGCTCCTGAAGGTCGACCGGGGTGGACGAAGGCGAGGCTAACAAAGGTGAGCCTTACCTCACGCACTCGTCTCGCCCGCGGGCGCGTGGGCCGCGTCACACCGCCGACGTGCCGCCAGTCCGGCACCGTCCTAGCGTGTCCGGATGCGGCTCACGACGTGGAACGTCCTGTGGCGGTTCCGGCCCGACTGGCGAGCCCGCGAGCGCGCGCTGCTCGCCGTGCTCAGCGACGTCCGGCCCGACGTGCTCGCGCTCCAGGAGTGCTGGGAGCACGACGGGCGGTCGCAGGCCGACGTCGTCGCCGAGCACCTCGGCGGGTACGCGACCTTCGTCGGCCCGTCGCTGCCACCGGTCCCGGACCCGCCGGAGCACGACGAGCAGCGCGGGGTCCGCATGGGGCTGGGGCTCGTCACCCGCCGACCCCCGCTCGACGTCCGCGAGCACGTCCTGCCGGTGTCGCACCGTCAGGTCGCCCCGGTCGCGCTCGAGGCGCACCTGAGCGACCCGGACGGCCGGCGGTTCGACGTCCTCGTCGCCGCGACGGAGTGGGAGCCGGCGTACGCCGACGACCACCTCGCCCAGACGCGGCGGCTCGCCGAGCTGCTCACCGACGCCCCGCACCCCCGGTTCCTCCTCGCGGACCTCAACGCCGACACCGGCATGCCCGAGCTCGCGCCCCTGCTCGCCGTCGCGGACGACGCGTACGCCCTCGGCGGCGGCGACCCGGCGGCCGTGACGCTCAGCCGGGAGGTGCCGTTCGCGCCGCTGGAGGCCACCAAGGAGATGGACCGGCGGATCGACCACGTCCTCGTGGCGCACGGGTCCGGGGTCCGGGTGCGCGACGCGTTCGTCGTCACCACCACCGTCGAGGGCACCTACCCCTCGGACCACTTCCCCGTCGTCGTCGACGTCGACCTGCCCGGTCGGTAGGCCGGCGCCGCGCTGTCGCGCCGGGCAGTCGACGAGCCAGATCACGGGGCGCACACGCGGCCGGTGAGGCGATCAGATCATTCCTGCCGGAATCGCCCCGGGAAGGCGCGCGGGTGGCTACGGTTTCCCCGCCGCCTACCGAGGAGAGCCCATGCTGCGCGTCCTGCCGTTCGTCGTCGAGATCGCGCTGCTCGTCTTCTGCCTCATCGACTGCATCCAGTCCGACCAGGACCGCGTGCGGAACATCTCGAAGGGCTGGTGGCTCGTCCTCATCGTCGTGCTGCCGATCGCCGGCGGCGTCGCCTGGCTCGTCGCGGGACGTCCGCAGGGCGCGCCGCGCTCGTCCGTGCCGTGGCCCTCGACCGCCACCTCCGGCTACCCGGAGCACGAGCGACCCCGCCGCTTCAGCGAGACGGCGGACACCGAGGAGCGCCGGCGCGCCGAGGAGCGCCGCTCCGACGAGCTGCACGAGCAGATGCTGCGCGACTGGGAGGCGAAGCTGCGCGCGCAGGAGCGCGGCGAGGGCAGGCCCGCCGACCCGGCCTGATCCCCTGTGCTCCGGCATCCCGCCTGCGGCCCTGCCGGCTGCTCCTCGACGGTGCGCGGACCGCGCTGACGTGCCCCCGCCGGGGTTCGAACCCGGACTGGACCGGGTTTAAGCCGGTTGCCTCTGCCGGTTGGGCTACGGGGGCGCGGACCCATCGTGCCGCACGCGGGCCGCTCGGCCGCTCGGTCCTCGGTACGGGCCTCCGGGCGACGTCGCCCGCGGGACGCGAACGGCCCCGTCACCTCCGGCTGGAGGTGACGGGGCCGTCGTCGTGGTGTCAGGCCTTGTCCGAGCCGGCCGCCTCGGCGGGGGCCGCCTTCTCGGCGCTCTCGCCGGCACCGGCCGGGGAGCCCTGCTCGGCCTTCTGCGGCGGCAGCTTCTCGTCCGCCGCACCGGCCTCGGGCTTCGGCTTCGGCGGCACGGCCGAGCGGAGGAACTCCGCGCGCGGGTCGTGCAGCGAACCGAGCGCGACGACCTCGCGACGCAGCAGCAGCGAGCCGGTCCAGCCGGCCGCGATGCGCAGCTTGCGGTTGACCGTCGGCATGGCGAAGACGTGGTACGTGCGGTGCAGCACCCACGCGAGGAAGCCGCGGACCTTGATCCTGCCGAACATCTGCGCGACGCCCTTGTACATGCCGAGCGAGGCGACGGCACCGATGTTGCGGTGGCTGTACGGCGTGGGCTGACCCGAGCGCAGCACGAGGGCGAGGTTGTCGCCGATGTGGTTGCCCTCGCGCAGCGCGTGCTGGGCGTTCGGCGGGCAGAACGAGCCCGGGTTGTAGAGGTCCGGGACGGCAGCGCAGTCGCCGGCGGCCCACGCGTCGGCGACGACCTGGCCCTCGGCCGTCGTCACCTGGAGGTTCGCGTTGCAGATGACCCGGCCCATGCGGTCGAGCGGCAGGTCGGAGTCCTGCAGCACCGGGTTCGCCTTGACGCCTGCGGTCCAGACGAGGGTGTCGGCGTCGAACTCGGTGCCGTCGGACAGGACGATGTGCCCGTCGACGCAGGACTGGAGGAACGTCGACAGGTAGATCTCGATGTCGCGCTTGCGCAGCTGCTCGAGCGTGTAGCCGCCGAGCTCCTCGTTGACCTCGGGCAGGATGCGGCGGCTGCCCTCGACGAGGACGAAGCGCAGCTCCTCCTGCTCGATGGCGCCGTACTTGCGCACCGCGTAGCGCGCCATGTCCTCGACCTCGGCGAGCGCCTCGATGCCGGCGAAGCCACCGCCGACGAAGACGAACGTGAGGAGCCGCTTGCGCAGCTCGGGGTCCCACGTGGAGGACGCGACGTCGATGCGCCCCAGCACGTGGTTGCGCAGCGAGATGGCCTCCTCGACGTTCTTGAAGCCGATGCCCTGCTCCGCCAGGCCCGGGATGGGCAGCGTGCGGGCGACCGAGCCGAGCCCGACGACGAGGTGGTCGTAGGTGACCCAGTACGGGTCGCCCGCGATCGGCGTGATCTCGACACGGCGGTTCGCGTGCTCGATCCGCGTGACGTGGCCCTGCAGCACGTCGACGCCCTTGAGGGCGCGGCGGTGCGGGGCGACGACGTTGCGCGGGTCGATGGAGCCCGCGGCGGCCTCGGGGAGGAAGGGCGCGTACGTCATGTACGGGCGCGGGTCGACGACGACGATGGCCGCCTCCCGCTGCCCCAGGCGGCGGCGCAGCCGGCGCGCGGAGTAGAGGCCGACGGTCCCGCCGCCGAGGACGAGGACGCGAGGCACCTTGCGCGGCTTGCCGCCGGGTGCCGGCATCACCTCACCCTGTGCGCGGGCAGCGTCGACGGAGGTGGAGGACGGCTGAGGCATGCCTCTACGGTAGACGCGCGCGAGGCCGAGCGTCGCCTCCGTCCCTGGTGACGCCCAGCACACCGAGGTGCAGCACAGGGGCCTGCGCGGGTCTCAGGTCCCGTCCGCCGCGGGACCTGCGGCGACGTCCTGGGCGGGCACGTGCTCGACGCGCACGCCGGTGATGCGCCGGCCGTCGACCTCGCGCACCCGCAGCAGCGTGCGCGTCGTCGTCGGGGCGGTCTCCCGGTCACCTTCGGCGGGCGCCTCGACCTCGACGGCCTCCCCCGGCCGCGCGAGGTGCCCGAGGCGGGCGAGGACGTAGCCCGCGACCGTCTCGTACGGGCCGTCCGGCAGCACGACACCGGTGCGCTCGGCGAAGTCCTCGAGCGAGAGGCGGGCATCCACGTCGGAGGTGCCCGCGAGGCCGACGGGGACGGGGTCGTACTCGTCGACGATGTCGCCGACGAGCTCCTCGAGCAGGTCCTCGAGCGTGACGATCCCGTCGGTGCCGCCGTACTCGTCGACGACGACCGCGATGTGCGCCCCGGTGCGGCGCATCGCCGAGAGCGTCGGCAGCACGGCGTTCGTGCCCGGGAGCTGGACGATGGGGCGCGTGACGTCGCCGACCGTCGTCGCCGCGACCTCGACGATCGCCTCGACGACACCGGCGCGGCCGTGGGTGTCGGGGTCCTCGTCGGCCTCCCGCACGGCGCGGGCCACCGGGGCCAGCAGGTCGCGCACGTGGACGAAGCCGACGATGTCGTCGAAGTCCTCGCCGGTCACCGGGTACCGCGAGTACGGCAGCGTCCCGACGAGCTGGGCCGCCCGGGCGATGGGGGCGTCCGCGGCGAGGAAGGTGACGTCCGCGCGCGGTCGCATGACCTCGACGAGCGAGCGGTCCCCCGCGTCGAAGACCTCGCTGATGAGACGACGCTCGTCCTCCGGCAGGTCGGGGTGGGTGCGCACGAGGTCGCGCAGCTCCTCGTCGCTGATCTGGTCGCTCGTCGCCGAGGGGTCGAAGCCGAGGAGCCGCACGACACCGTTCGTCGACTTCGACAGCAGCCAGACGACGGGCGTCATGAGCGCCGCGAAGCGGTCGAGCGGCGGGCCGACCCACAGCGACACCCGCGCGGCCTGCTGCATGGCGATCCGCTTGGGCACGAGCTCGCCCAGCACGAGCGACAGGTAGGCGATGAGCAGCGTGAGGACGACGAGCGCGACACCCTCGGCCGCCCCCTCGGAGAGCCCCATCGAGACGAAGACGGGGGCGAGCGAGGACGCCAGGGTCGACGCCCCGAACGCCGCGGAGAAGAACCCCGCGACCGTCACGCCGATCTGCACGGCCGCGAGGAACCGGTTGGGGTTGCGGGCGACCGCCGCGACCCGCACGCCACGCGGCCCCTGCTTCTCGAGCCGGCCGAGCTGGGACTCCCGCAGCGACACCAGCGCGAGCTCGGTGCCGGCGAAGACCCCGCCGATGAGGATGAAGAGCAGGACGAGGCCGACATCGGCCCAGGTGTCAGCTGTCACGGTGCGTCCAGGGTCGGGAGCGGGACGTCCCCAGCGTAGGCGGGCACGTCGCTCCCGACGTGCCCCCCCGCCGCGCGCCGCCGCTCCGTCTGCGCTCCGTCAGGGCGTCTGCGCTCCGTCAGGGCGCCGACGTCGACACGACCGGCGACGCGCTCGGTGCGAGCGGCCCGGCGGTGGGGGTCAGGTCGACGCCCTCCGACCCGGGTGCGGCCCCGGGGTCGGTGTCCCCCTCCCCGCTGCCGGACTCGACCGACCCGCCGGCCGGCCCCGGGGCGACCGCGGGCGCCTTCGCGAACGGGAACGGCGGGGCCACCGGGGCGAGGCCGGACGGCGGGCCCAGCTCGCCGGTGTCCTCGTCCCGCACGAGCATGCCCTCGGACCAGCCGCGCAGCGGGTAGACGTTCCAGCGCACCCGTCCGTCGTCGGACGCCGTCGGCGCGAAGTACCACGGCTCGTCGCTGTCCGGGCGGTACCAGGGCGACGTGCCCTCGTCGAACGTCGTGCGCACCGGCCGGCCGCGGTCGTCGTAGACCTGGACGTCGGTGAGCGGGTCGCCCGCCGCGTCGTAGACGAAGAGGTTGCTCACCGGCATGCCGTCGACGACGACGCCGTCCTGCGGCACCTCGAGGTACACCGAGGGGCGGTCCGTCGTCCCGCGCGCCGCGTCGCGGGCCAGGGCGAGGGTCCACTCCTCCTCGGCACGGACCGTCGCCGCGAGCGGCAGCAGGGCGACGACGGAGACGACCGAGACGACGGCGACGACGCCCCGCGCCGGCCGGGTGGTGAACCACTGCCCTCGCCCCGCCTGCACGCTCGCGACGAGGACGACGAGCAGCAGCACCCACGCCACCGCCGGCCGCGGGAGCCAGGACGGGGCCACGCCGAGCACCTGCGCGACGAGCTGGTAGACGACCCAGGCGCGCACGACCCACCACGCGGGGCGCAGCGCGACGGCAAACTCCTCCACCGGGGGCCACCACGCCCGGCCACGCAGCCGCACGAGCAGCCGACTGCCCAGCTCGCGCACGCGCCGGTCCGGGAGGCGCAGCACGTCGCCGAACGTCGAGCGCGCCGGCGCGACGCCCGCGGCGGCGCGCAGCTCGGCCGCGTACGCCTCGGGCGTCCCGAACTCGTCGACGAGGGACCCGCGGTGCTGCCGCCGCTCGTCCGCGAGCGCGTCGACGAGGTTCGCCTCGAGCCCGTCGGTGAGGTCGTCCACGGTCTCGGGCCCCAGGTCGGCGAGCGCCGCCCGCACCGCCGCCGCGTACCGGCGCACGTCCTGCGCGACCGTCTCGTCCACGATGCTCATGCCGCCCCCTCGGTCCCCAGCAGGCGGTCGAGCGTGCCCGCGAACTCGTGCCAGTCCTTGCGCTGCGCTGCCAGCATCGCCCTGCCCTGCGGGTTGATGCCGTAGTACTTGCGGTGCGGGCCCTCGTCGCTGGGCACGACGTAGGACGTCAGCGCACCCGACGCGTACAGGCGTCGCAGCGTCCCGTAGACCGAGGCGTCACCGACCTCCTCGATGCCGGCGGCACGCAGGCGCCGCACGACGTCGTACCCGTACCCGTCCTCCTGCGCGACGACCGCCAGCACGGCGAGGTCGAGCACCCCCTTGAGCAGCTGCGTGGTGTCCACGCCGGCCTCCGGTTCCCCCTGCGCCGGCCCGGACAGCGCCGGGCCGGCGAGGGACGTGGTGCGGGCACCCCTCCAGCGCCCGCGTCACACACAGTAGTGTGCAGTGCGTACTACCGTCTACGCCGAAGCACCCGCCGAACGGGTGATCCCGACGCGAGCCCCGCCGCACGGGCCGCACCACCCCGTGGACGCAGGTCGGCACGGCGGCCTGCGCCGGCGCGCACCTGCCCCGCGGAGCCGCCCGCTCAGCGCTCCGCGACGCTCCAGGCGATGCCGTCGAGGATGTCGTGCTCCGACGTGACGACGTGCGTGAGCGCGCCGCCGGCGGCCGCGACCTCGTCGCGCACCCGGCGCACGACGTCGCGCCACACGAGCGCCCCGGCGCCGATGACGTCGACGCGGCCGGGGTGCAGGTAGGGCAGCGCGGCACGCTCGTCGTGCGTGCGGGCGAGCATGTCCTCGCACGCCGCGAGGACGTCGTCGACCGGGAGGACCGCCTGGTCGATCCGGTCCCGGTCGTAGCGGTCGAGCCGCAGCGCGTGGGCGGTGAGCGTCGTCACCGAGCCGGCGAGACCGACGAGGGTCGCCGTGCGGCCGAGCGGGACCACACGTGCGGCCGCGTCGAGCGCCGCGTCGACGTCGGCGTCGGCGGCCGCGACCTGGGCGGGCGTCGGCGGGTCGTCGTGCAGGTGCCGCTCCGTCAGCCGCACCGACCCGACATCCATCGAGAGCGCGGCCTCCGGTGCCGTCTCCCCGAGGACGAGCTCGGTCGACCCGCCACCGAGGTCGACGACGAGGAACGGCCCGTCGAACCTGCCCGCGATGACGCCCGTCGCGCCGCGGAAGGACAGCCGGGCCTCCTCGTCCCCGCCGATGACCTCCGGCTCGACCCCGAGGGCGTCGCGCACGCCGGTGACGAACTCCTCCCGGTTGCGGGCGTCGCGCGTGGCGGACGTGGCGACGAACCGGACCGCCTCGACGCCGAGCCGCTCGCACACCTCGTGGTAGCGGCGCGTCGCGTCGAGCGTGCGAGCGAGGGCCTCGGGCGCGAGCATCCCGGTGCGGTCGACGCCCTGGCCGAGGCGCACGACCTCGTTCGTGCGCTCGAGGTCGACGAGCGTGCCCGCCCCGGGGTCGACGTCCGCGACGAGCAGACGGATGGAGTTGGTCCCGCAGTCGATGGCAGCCACGCGTGTCACCGGCACATCGTGCCACCGCATCCCGACACCGGACGCACCGGCCCTGGGCGCGCCCCGGGCCAGGCCCCGGCCCCGGGCCGGGCGGGCC
>JAEXEM010000041.1 GCA_023401045.1 Actinomycetes bacterium | reverse complement strand
GGTGCTGCCGGCCCCGGCCGACGAGCCGAGCCCGACGGCCTCGACCTCGCCCGCCCCGTCGCCCTCGCCCAGCGAGCGTGCCGAGGTGCTCTCCGCCTCTGACGACGACGTGCTCGCCGCCACCGGTGCCGGGGTCGTCGCCGGTCTGATCGCGGCGTTCGCCGCCCTCGCCGGCGGTGCCGCGCTCCTCGTCCTGCGCCGGCGCGGACGCACCACCCCCTGATCGTCCGACGCCTCGGCGTCCGACGGCGTCCGGCGACCCCCTGCGTCCGGCCGCCTCGTCACCCCTCGGTCCTCCCCCCGGGCCGGGGGGTGACGTGCGTCCGGCGGAGGCGGCCCCCGCGACAGCGAGCCGCGACCCCGACCGCCCGGCGCCCTCGGGCCGCCGTCCGGGACGAGAACGCGGAAACGCTCCCGCCCCCGCGTGCCCGTCACTAGCCTGCGCCCATGGCCCGCGAGCAGATGCGCCCCGTCGACCTCGTCGAGGACGACGACGAGGATGCGTTCACGGGGGGCGAGGCCGAGGCGACGGACGCTCCGCCGGCCGGGCCGGTCGACCGCCGTCGGCGCAGGCGTGCCGCCGTCGCCGTCGCAGCCGTGCTCGTCGTCGTCGCCGCCGGTGCGGGGACGGCGCAGGCCGTCCAGGACGCCCGGGAACGCGCGCGGTACGGGGCCGTCGCCGGGCAGTGGGGCGTCGTCGCCCCGGTGCGCGGCCCGCTCGAGGTGATGTGGACGACCGACGACGCGGACGCGCTGCTCAGCCGGGTCATGACGTCGGAGGCGACCCTCGTCGGCGTCGAGCCCCGCAGCAAGGGGGTCCTCGAGGTGACGGCGCTCGACGCCCGCACCGGCGAGGAGCGGTGGCGCACGCCGCTGCTCGAGATCCCCGCCCACCCCGACCCCGACGTGCAGGCGCGCCTGCGGGAGGCCGCGGGCATGTGCCAGGCGCACCCGGAGGAACCGCTCGTCGTCTGCCTCGCGACGGACGCGCGGTGGGACCCCGTGGCCGACCCGGGCACACCGGTCGTCCCGACGACGGCGCGGGTGCTCCTCCTCGACGTCCGGGACGGCAGGGTCGTCGAGGACCTCACGGAGGCGGCCGGCAGCCCGCTGCCCGACGCGGTCGCGCTCGTCGACGACGTCGTCGTCACCGCGGGCGCGGACGAGGAGGCCGGCCACGTCCGGGGCCTGACGCTCACGGGCGACCGGGCGTGGGACGTCACGCTCGACGCCGGCTCGCACAGATGGGCCGCGGTCAAGGCGGTGGGCGACGTCCTCGTCGCCGCCACCCCCCGGGAGGTCGTCCTCCTCGACAGCGACGGGACCGAGCAGGCGCGGTCGCCGGTGGACGACTCCACCTGGATCGCCCTGGCGTCGTCCACCTCCGTCGCGCTCGTCCGCACCCGTGGCGACGTCCTCGACGAGGAGGACCTGTGGGACGCCACGACGACCGTCCTGCGCGCGAGCCCGCTCGAGCTCGACGGCAACGCGCTGCAGCCGTCCGTCGACGACGGCAGCGTCCCCGGCCTCACGCTCACCATGACGCGCGACGCGACCCTGCACGCGTGGGACGACGGCGGTGCGGAGGTGTGGTCCGCGAAGGTGCGTGCGAGCTCGGTGCTGGTGCTGGACGGCAGGGTCCACCTCGACATCCAGGGCGGGGCGGGGCGGCCCGCCGGACGGAGCCTCGTGACGTTCGACGCGCGCACCGGTGAGGAGCTGTGGAGCAGCGAGGAGGGCGCCGACCTCCTGTCGGACGGACGGCTCCTCTACCGGGAGGACCTCGACGTCGACGACGGCGAGGTGACGCGGGTGCTCGTGGCCGTCGACCCCGCTACCGGCGCCGAGGTGTGGCGCGAGCCGCTGGCCGGCTGCGCGGACGGCCTGTCGACCGCCGCCGGGCTCATGCTCTGCCCGACCGACGACGGGACGAACACCTGGGGGGTGCTCGGATGAACCGACCGAGGCACGACGTCCACGAGGACCTGCACGGGCGGGGTCGCTCGTGACGACCGGCCGCGGCGGGATGCGCCACGTCGAGCTCGAGGACGAGGCGACAGAGCCGGTGCCCGCACCCGTGCCGCGACCGGCGGCACGCCGGAGCCGGCGCCGGCTGACCGTCGCCCTCGCATCGGTGGTCGTCCTCCTCCTCGCCGTCGGCGCGGCGGCCCAGTCCGTCGTCGCCCAGCGCGAGCGGGAACGGGCCGCGGCGGTCGCCGGTCAGCCCGGCGTCGCGTCCGTCCCCGACTCGCTCGAGGTGAGGTGGGAGTACGAGCAGCCGGGGTGGGGCCTCGAGGAACCGTTCGTCGTGACGCCGGACGGGCTGGTGGTCGAGGTGGTCGAACGCCCCGGGACGGCCCGGGTCGAGGCCACGGACGCGGCGACCGGCGAGGAGGCGTGGTCGGCCGATCTGCTCGACCTGGGCGGGCCGTCCGACACCGCGTGGTCGTACGTCGAGGGCGCGTGCCTCGTGCCGGACACGGCGGGGCGTGTCGTGTGCCACGCGCAGGAGGATCGCTCGTCCCTCGCGCAGGAGGGTGTGACGCCGGAGGTGACGACGACGTCGCGCGTCGTCGTCCTCGACACCTCCGACGGCGATCTCGTCACCGAGCTCGACCCGCTGGGCGGGCGCGGGCCGGCGCTCTCGGTGACCGTCGTCGGTGACCTCGTCGTCGGAGGCGTCCTCGTCGGTGCCGTCCGGCACGTCGGGGCGATGCACCTCGACGGCACGCCGGCGTGGGAGCACACCGAGACCGTCACCCGGTCCGCGACCGAGCCGCAGACCGACGTCCCGGTCCGGGTGTGGCTCGACGGTCTCGGCGACCTCGTCGGGGTGGGCGCGGGCACGGACACGGACACGGACACGGACACGGAGATCGTCCTGCTGGCCGCGGAGGACGGCACGGAGGTGCGGCGCGTGCCGTGGGAGGACGGGATGCAGGCCACCGTCGAGCGCACCGGCGTCGAGCGGCTCGTCCTCGCCCACCCCACGCCGGTCCGGGACGACACGAGGGTGGTTCTCGGGGCGGACCCCGCCGACGACGCCGTCCTCGACGGGGCGATGGTGCCGGTGACGGCGGACGACGGCAGCGTCCCGGGCCTCGTGCTCTCCGTCCCGGTGGACGGTGTCGTGCGTGCGTGGGTCCCGGGAGGGGGATGGGCGGAGTCGCAGCTCGCCTGGCAGGCGATCCTGCTCGACGGGCGGCTGCACCTCGAGTCCCCCGCGGGGCTCGTCACGCTCGACGCCACCACCGGCGAGGAGCTGTGGCGGGTGACGCCGTCGCCGCAGGGCCTGTTCACCGACGGCACCCTGCTCTACACCACGCGGGTCGAGGACGGCCGGCGCACGCTCGTCGGGTACCTGCCGTCGACCGGCGAGGAGGCGCGTCGGGTGCCGCTGCCGCCGGGGGTGGAGACGGTGCAGACCGTGCAGGGCCTGCTGGTCGGCGTCCCCGCGCCCGGCAACGACGACGGGACCCGCCAGGTGCTCGGCCCGGCGGGCGGCTGACCGGCCGGCCCCGAGGGACCGGCCGGTCGGGCCTCAGGACGTGGGCGCCGCGTCGAACGGGGTGACCTCGATGCGTGCCGACCGCGGGTCCCCGTCGTGCACGAGGGACTCGAAGCCGCCGACGTCGTCGAACGCGAAGGCGTACGCGCGTCCGTCGACCATGACGTCGTGGACGGCTCGGGCGTACTCGTTCGTCACGTCGCCGGCGTAGAACCGCTCGGCGTCGACGACGGGCTCGACGTCGGACGCACCGAGCGTGCCGCGGTTGAGGGCGGCGCACAGCGTGCGCGCGATCGGCCCGACGACGAGGTCGTTGGGTGCGTCGAGCGCGCCGTCGCAGCCCCACACGTCGGAGGACGTCGGCCGCTCGAACGTCGCGACCTGCTGCCCGGCGGTGTCCGTGAAGACGAGGCTGCTGCCGACGCTGCGCCCGGTGTACCGGACCTCGGGCTCGTGCGCGAACGGCACCACGGTGAGCGGGGTCGTGGCGTACGCACCCCACGCCTCGGCGACGTACTCGTCGAGGTGGTCCTCGTCGAGGAGCCCGGCGTGCGCGGCCTTCCCCGGGGCGAGCACCCGCAGGACCGTGCCGTCGTCGCGGGTGACGACGCTGCCGGACCACGCCGGGTCGGCGGCGAGCGTCTCGACGACGGCCTGCCGCCCACCGGGCACGACCTCCCCGGCGGTCCGCGTCTCCCCGCTCGCACCGGTGACGGCGACGGTGTGCGGCACGGCGAACATGTCGACCTGCGAGCTGTTGATCCACAGCCCGGAGTCGTCGTACGTCAGCTCGCTCCAGTCGAAGAGCACGTCGGCCGTGGGGTCGTCCGGCGCCCACGGCGCGGGCTGGACGAGCCCGTCCTCGGTGAGCGCGAACGGCAGCCGCTCGGCGAAGGAGAGGTACACCCGGCCGGAGAAACCGCGCGGGACCTGCACCGTCACCTCCTGGCCGTCGGACGGTCCGGGCTGCGACGCGTCCGGTGCGGGCGTCGGCGGGTTGCCGCCGGCGGGCCAGGCGTGGAACGCACCGGCCGCGTCCACCCAGCCGAGCCGGTCGGACGCGAGGTCGACCCCGACGACGTAGAGGTGGACCTCCTCGCCCCGCCCGGAGTCGTTCGCCACGGTGATGGGCAGCGTGTCCGGGCCGAGCGCCTCGGCAGGCGCCGCGGGAGCGGCGGCGAGCCCTCCGGCGAGCGCGAGGGCGGCGGTCGCCGCCCAGGCCGTTCGGACGCCGGCCCGGCGTCGGGTGGTGGTGCCTGCGGACGTGCGCACGGTCGTGGCGATGCTCATCGCGATCCTCTCGCCCCCCTGGCGTCCCCCGCGGTCGTCTCGCGCGGGGGCGGTCGCACGCGCCCGTCTCGTCCTCGATGACGGCGGCGCGGCCCGTGCCGGGCGACGACGTGCCGCCCCGGCGACAGGCAAGCTCCTTTGCTTACCTATCTGTCAGTCAGAGTTGCACATCCGGACGGGTGAACGTGTCACCCGTCCGGATGAACCTCGGTGGCGGCCGGCACGGGTCACCCGGCGCCGACGGGCCTCGCCGCGCCCGGGCGGACCCGCACCCGTACCGTCGGACCCGATCTCACCTGGGACGACGGAGGAACGATGAGCTGGTTCGGCAGACGACGCGAGGAGCCGCCCCCCACCCCGTCGGCCCCGACCCCGCCGTCCTCGGGCGTGGGTGCGCTGTGGACCGACGGGCTCGGCCGGGCCGGGACCCGCTCGGTGCAGGTGCTCGCCGTCCTCGGCGTCGTCGCCGTCGCCGTCCTCGCGGTGACGCAGCTGACGCTCATCGTCATCCCGGTGCTCATCGCGCTCGTCCTCGCCGCGGCCATCAGCCCGCTCGTCGGCTGGCTGCGCCGCCGCGGCGCGCCGCCCGTGCTCGCCACCTGGATCGCGCTGCTCACGCTCGTCGCGGTGCTCTCGCTCGTCGTGTGGGCCGTCGTGCGCGCGGTCGTCTCGCAGTGGGAGGAGCTCTCGGACTCCGCCGTCGACGGTCTCGCCGAGCTGCAGTCCTACGTGTCCGGCCTGCCGTTCGACCTCACCGAGGAGCGCATCGCCGAGGCGCAGGACGCCCTCACCGGCCTGCTGCAGTCCGACACCGTCGGCGCCGGTGCGCTGGCGGGGTTGTCCGCGACGGCGAACTTCGTCACCGGGTTCTTCCTCATGGTCGTCGTCCTCTTCTTCTTCCTCAAGGACGGCCGGCGCATCTGGGAGTTCCTCCTGCGGCCCTTCGAGGGTGAGGCGTACGAGCGTGGCCTGCGCGTCGGCGACCGGACCGTCCAGACCCTCGGCGGCTACGTCCGCGGCACCGCGATCGTCGCGGCGGTCGACGCGATCGGCATCGGCATCGGCCTGGCGATCGTCGGGGTGCCGCTCGTCATCCCGCTGTCGGTGCTCGTCTTCCTCCTCGCGTTCATCCCGCTCGTCGGTGCGACGCTCGCCGGGATCCTCGCCGCGCTCGTCGCGCTCGTCGCGCTCGGCCCGGTCGAGGCGCTCGTCGTCGTCGCCATCGTCGTCGCGGTCAACCAGCTCGAGGGCGACCTGCTCCAGCCGGTCGTCATGGGCCGGTCGCTGCGGCTGCACCCGCTCGTCATCCTCGTCGCCCTCACCGCCGGGACGGTGCTCGCGGGCATCACCGGCGCGGTGCTCGCGGTCCCCATCGCCGCCTCCATCTGGGGCGCGATCCGGGTGTGGGACGGGCCGGACACCCCGGCGCGGTTCGCGCGGCAGAAGCGGCCCGAGCAGGTCTGACGTCCGCGGGTCGGTCGGACCCGCTCCCGGTCGGCCCTGCGACGATCCGCGCGACGCGTGCCGCTGTCAGACGGGCGGCAGGCCGACGAGCCACCGCGCCTCGCGGCGCAGCAGGTCCCGCCGCCCCGCCGAGGCGTACGACTCGACGCCGTGCCCGAGGCCGTTGAACACGACCCGCGCGCCAGGGGCGACCCAGGCGACGGGATGGGTGCGGCCGCCCTCCTCGTGCGAGAGCAGCACGCGGCAGCCGGGTGCCACCTCGAGCGCGGTGTAGCGCTCGTCGTCGACGACGACCGGCCCGAGCCCGTCGGTCACCGGGTGCCCGGGGTGGACGTCGAACGTCGCGACGTCCTGCGGCGGGTGCCACGAGACGTCGTCCACCCACCGCCCGCCGAGCACGTCCGCCCACCACGGGCTGTCACGGAACGTCATGGCGGACTGGTGCAGACCGAGCACCGGCCCGCCGGCCGCGACGTGGTCGCGCACGCGCTCGTGCAGCGGGGCCCAGTCCGCGTCGTCGCCGGTCACCGGGCCGTGCCCGGCGTTGACGACGAGGAGCACGTCCGGCGTGAGGTCCGCGAGCGCGTCGGGGAAGGTCGACCGGACGGTGACGTCGAACCCGGCGGAGGCGAGCTCACCGGCGACGACGTGCGAGGTCGCGGCGTGGTCGTGCCACGGGTCGCCGTACCGGTCGCGGCCGGCGAGGACGACCGCACGGGGTGTCACCGGCCGTCGCCCTCGGGGTCGGGCAGCAGCCCGACGACGGTCGCGAGCGCACCGACGACGAGACCGGTGCGGGTGTGGGCCCACGCGTCACCGGCGGCCCGGCGCACCTCACCGCGACGGAACAGCCACCGTTCGGTGACGGCCGAGACGGCGACGGTGGCGCCCACGCCCGCGACGGCGACCCCGACGGCCACGGCCCTCGCCGGCGCCGGCAGGTCCCGCAGGGACACCGCCTCCTCGGCCGCGCGGGGGCGGTCCGGGACGACCGACGCCTGCTCGCGGCTCTCCTGCCAGGCACGTCGCGCGTCCGGGACGCCGGCGGCGACGACGACCGCGAGGCAGGCGACCTTCACCCAGCCGCGGGCGGTGCGGGAGCGGACGACGTCGGGCGTCGCGTACCAGGCGGCCGTGCCGACCCCGGCGACGACGGCGTTCCTCACGCGGGCGGACGTGACCATGCGGCTCTCCCCTGCTTCCGGCGGCTCCTGCCCGCGACAACGGGCCGCCGGCGCGGCTGGTTCCGGGGGCGCGTGATACTCGCTGCATGACGCGCTGCCCCTGCTCGACCGGTCTGCCGTACGACGAGTGCTGCGGCCCGCTGCACCGCGGCGAGCGCACCGCGGGCACCGCGGAGCAGCTCATGCGGTCCCGGTTCAGCGCGTTCGCCGTCGGCGACGCCGCCTACCTGCGGCGCACGTGGCACCCGTCGACCCGGCCGGCGGACCTCACGCTCGACCCGGACGTGCGCTGGTACCGCCTCGACGTGCACGCGACGTCCGGCGGCGGGGTGTTCGACGACGCGGGCACGGTCGAGTTCGAGGCGTTCTGGCGCGGCCCGGACGGGCGCGGGTCGATGCACGAGGTGAGCCGGTTCGTCCGTGGCGCGGACGGCTGGCAGTACGTCGACGGCGACGTCGGCTGACGACCGGCCGGCGCCCCGGGGCGCCCGTCAGTGCAGGCCGCCCCAGCGCATCGGGTTCGATCGCGTCGACGCGTAGAGGAACCACGACGTCGCCCCGACGTGCTGCACCTGGAAGTACCCGAAGCCGAACCCGGTGTCGAGCAGGCTGGACGCCGCGACGACGCCGCCGTCGGCCTCGACCCCGCCGAGGTGCTGGCCGACGCCGAGGACGTCCTGCGCGTGCCGGACCTGGTCGAGCAGCGCCTCGGCCCGGCGCCGGTCACCGCCGCGGTCGCGGTCGAGCAGGGACGTCGCGAGCTGCGCGGTGCCCTCGAGCCACACCCCCGACGGGTGCACGGTGATCCCGTTGTACTGCGCGGTCGACGTGAGGGAGGCGGTGCTGAAGGTGACGCCGGAGACCTGCTCGCCGTCCGGGAGCTGGGAGGTCGCAGCGCCGGCGTCGTCGGTGGCGGCGAGGGCGGTGCCGGCCCAGTCGAGCGCGCGGTCGTACCGGCGGTCCTGCAGGGCGAGGCGGCTCCACGTCTGCGGGTCGAGCGGCACGGGGTCGCGGTTGATCTCGACGCCGTCGTTCGTCCCCGTCCAGAACCAGCCGGAGGCGGGCTCCCACATCCGGCGGACGAACGTGCGGGCGTGCTCCGCGGCGGCGTCCCACGACCGGTCGCCGGTGGCCCTGCGCAGCATCGTGAAGAACGCGACGCAGTCGATGTTGTGCTCGGTCGAGCCGTTCGGCACGGGCTGGTTCGCGCCGTCCACCCCGAAGGAGAACCCGCCGAGGGGCCGGGTCGACCACGTGTTCGCCGTGATCCACCGGGCGATGCGCACGGCGGCGTCGCGGTACCGGCCGTCGCGCGTCGCGTGCCACAGGTGCAGCAGCCCGATGCCGGGCCACGCCATGTCCCCGACGGCCGTGCCGAGGAACCCGAACTGCCACCCGACGTTCGCCTTCCCGTCGGCCCGCACGAGGCCGTCGGGCTGCGGGCTGCCGTCGTAGAACGTGTACGGGCCGACGTTGTAGCCCTGGCGCAGGCGGCCGTCGTCGTGGTCGGGGTCGTTCTCCTGCGCGAAGACGAGGCCGTCGCCGATCGCTCGGGCGGTCGCGAGGCTCGAGCGGCGGCCGTCGGCGAGCAGGGCACCGATCGCCAGGGCGTTGTCGTAGACGAAGGCCGTGCTGAACAGCCCGAGCTCGTCGGCGTAGCTCTGCGCCAGGCGCGGACCGGTGTTGACCTGCGGGTAGGCGTCCGAGGCGGCCTGGAGGAAGGAGACCGCGGCTCGCTCGGCGCCGGCCTTGCCACCGTGGTGCCGGGGGCGGCCGTGGTGCAGCGGCGGGCGCGGCCCCCAGGAGCGGCCGTCGTACGCCGCGGCACCGCTCGCGCCG
>JAEXEM010000454.1 GCA_023401045.1 Actinomycetes bacterium | reverse complement strand
GCTCGGGGCGGGCACCTCGACGGTCGCGCTCGGCGTCGGCGCCGGCGCGACGTCCCGTGCCGACCACGGCTGGACGACGAGGAGGACGACGAGGACCGCTGCCGCGAGGACGGTGACGAGCCACCAGCGGCCGCCCGACCCTCCGGCCCCGCGCACCCCCGCCGCGGCGACCTCGTCGGCGTCCTGCTCGGGGGACGCGCTGGGGACGCCGGACGACTGCGGGGCCGTGCCGGACACGGCGGCTCCTTCCGTTGCGAGGCCCGCGCGCGGCGGACACGGGACCAGTGACGAGGCTAGGCCCTCGCGGGCTCCCGGAGCGACCCGCGCGCCGTCGTCACCGCGGCGCCACGCCGTGGTGCCGCAGGCCCCAGATCGCCGAGTCCGTCAGCGCCTCCCACGAGGCCTCGATGAGGTTCGGCCCCACCCCGACGGTGCTCCACGACGTCTCCCCGTCGGTGGACTCGATGAGCACGCGCGTGACGGCGTCGGTGCCCTGCATCTGGTCGAGGATGCGCACCTTGAAGTCGATGAGCTCGAAGGCGCCGAGCTCGGGGTACACCTCGAGCAGCGCCGAGCGCAGCGCGTGGTCGAGCGCGTTGACCGGACCGTTGCCCTCACCGGTCCGGACGAACCGCCGCCCCCCGGCGTGCAGCTTGACGGTGGCCTCGGCGACGGCGGGCGTGCCGCGCCCGCCGTTGCGCTCGACGATCGTGCGCCAGGACTCGACCGTGAAGTACGCCGGGCGCCGCCCCTCCAGCTCCTCGACGAGGACGAGCTCGAACGACGCGTCCGCGGCCTCGTAGGTGTACCCGTTCGCCTCGGCGTCCTTCACCCGGTTCGTCACGCGGCTGAGCACGTCGGGGTGCTCGGCGAGGTCGATGCCGAGCTGGCGGCCCTTGAGCTCGATCGACGCCCGCCCGGCCATGTCCGAGACGAGCATCCGCATGTCGTTGCCGACGAGCTCGGGGTCGGTGTGCTGGTAGAGGTCGGGGTCGACCTTGATCGCCGACGCGTGCAGGCCCGCCTTGTGCGCGAACGCGCTGGCCCCGACGTACGGCTGGCGGGCGAACGGCGAGATGTTCGTGATCTCGCTGATGGCGTGCGCGATGCGGGTGAGCTCGGTGAGGCCGCCCGGTGCCCCCGCCTCGCGCGCGAGCACCCCCCGGCCGAGCTTGAGCTCGAGGTTGGCGACGACGGACAGCAGGTCGGCGTTGCCCGTGCGCTCCCCGTAGCCGTTGACCGTGCCCTGGACGTGCGCGCACCCGGCGTCGACGGCGGCCAGGCTGTTGGCGACGGCGCAGCCCGAGTCGTTGTGCGCGTGGATGCCGAGCAGCGCGTCCGGCCCGGCGGCCTGCCGGACGTCCGCGACGATGTCGCGCACCCAGTCCGGCAGCATGCCGCCGTTGGTGTCGCACAGCGCGACGACCTCGGCACCCGCCTCGAACGCCGCCAGCACCGCGCGGCGGGAGAAGTCGGCGTCGTACCGGAACCCGTCGAAGAAGTGCTCGGCGTCGACGAAGACCCGCCGCCCCTCCCGCGCGAGGAACGCGACGGTGTCGGTGATCATCGCCAGGCCCTCGTCCGGCGTCGTGCGCAGCGCCCGCTCGACGTGCCGCACGTCGCTCTTGGCGACGAGCGTGACGACCGGCGCCTCGGAGTCGAGGAGGGCACGTACCTGCGCGTCGTCCGTGGCGCGGACGCCGACCTTGCGCGTGGCGCCGAAGGCCGCGAGCTCGGCGTTCCGCAGGTCGAGCTCCTTGGCCGCACGTCGGAAGAACTCGGTGTCCTTCGGGACCGCCCCCGGCCAGCCGCCCTCGATGAACCCCACGCCGAGCTCGTCGAGCAGGGGGGCGATCGCGAGCTTGTCGGCGACCGACAGGTTGATGCCCTCCTGCTGGGCGCCGTCGCGCAGGGTCGTGTCGTAGACGTGGAAGGTGGGTGCGGTCACGGCTGCTCCTCCGAGCGGTGCGGGCGTGCGTCGGCGTGGGCGGCGGGGTGCGCGTCCGGCGGGGGTGGTGCCGGAGCCTCGTCGACGGGCCGGCCGGGCGGGGGTGGTGCCCGGTGGCGACTCGGACCAACAAAAAGACCCCCCGAGGTACGGGAGGTCTGCGCGTCGGCTGGTGGGCCGACGCGCTACACGATGATGAGCGTGAAGCTGGTCACAGGGCGATCCTGGCACAGGTGGCGACCCGGGTGAACCCCGTCCATGATGCGGACGTCACGCGTCGGGCGGTCGCGCCGGACGAACCGGGAGGTAACCGCGCGGGTCGGTCGCTAGCGTGTGCCTCGACACCCCGGGACGCGGTGCGCCACACGGGTCCCGCGCGAGACAGGAGCAGGCCCATGTCGTACCCCACCCCCGGGGACCCGCAGGACGAGCCCACGCGTCGGTACGACCCGGTCCCGCCGGAGGTCGTGCCCACCCCTCCCCCGCAGGTCCCCGGCGCCGCCGGGCCCGTGCCCACGGGCGCAGGGCCCACGCGCCGCGACACCCGGCTCACCGTCGAGGCCGGCCGGTTCTGGGCGGGCGTCGTCGCCACCGCGCTCGTGGCCGCGCTCGTCGGGGTCGTCGGGGTCATCGTCCTCGAGCAGATCCTGCGGATCGACCTCGTCTACCGCGACCCGTTCGGCTACGGCTCCGCGATGGCCGCGTTCATCACCGGCGGCGTCGTCGTGGCCGTCGGCGCCGGCGCGATGCTCCACCTGCTCGTGCTCACCACCCCGCGGCCCAAGGCCTTCTTCGGGTGGATCCTCGGGCTCGCGACGCTCGTCGCGACGCTGCTGCCGCTCACGTGGACCGACAACCTCGGCTCGGCGGTCGCGACGGGCGTCGTCAACCTCCTCATGGGCATCGCCGTGTGGTCGCTCCTCACCGGGGTGCTCGGGTGGACGGTGCGGCGGGTC